>CAYOVG010000057.1:6029-24494 GCA_964407285.1 uncultured Syntrophobacteraceae bacterium | reverse complement strand
CTTGCTCCGACTCTCAATTCCGTAAATTAGAACAATATTTGCTATGTCCTGTTTTGGGTGTTTCCAGTAAACTTGTCCAAGGCTCCGGCTTCTCTTTTCGGCCGGCTTCCAGGGCCTGGTCATGACGTTCTATGTCGTTGGGATGACGCGGACGGACTCCGCGGTGTAAACCGAACAGGAGGATTTTCTAATGAGAATGGATGCGGAAAAGGCCTGGAACCCATATCTGGCGGGCTCGCTCGCCGGCCTGCTCTTGGTGCTCTCGGTCTGGATCAGCGGTAAATTCGCAGGCGCATCGACTACTTATGTGCGCTCTATCGGGATGATCGAGCAGCTTTTCGCCTCGGAGCGGGTGAAGTCGATGGAGTATTTCGTGAAAGAAGCTCCTATTATTGACTGGCAATGGATGTTCGTGGTCGGCATTCTGATTGGGTCTCTCATCTCGTCGCTCTCATCGGGCTCTTTCAGATGGAAGGCTCTTCCCGATATGTGGGAATATCGCTTCGGACCCAGCCGCGTGAAAAGGGGAATCGTCGCATTCCTCGGAGGCGCCGTCGCCATGTTTGGCGCGCGTCTCGCGGATGGCTGACCCAGCGGCCACGGTCTGAGCGGTTCGCTTCAGCTTTCGGTCAGCGGATATATAGCTCTCATCTGTTTTTTTGCCGGGGGCGTCATCACGGCCCGGATGCTGTACGGTGGAGGGAAAGAGGCATGACCACACTGATCTACGGGTTGGCGACCGGCGTCGTCTTCGGGTTTCTTCTTCAGAAGGCTGGAGTCGTACGGTACGACAAGCAGCTCGGGGCTCTTCGCTTTCTCGACATGACCATCGTCAAGTTCATGGTTTCCACCATTCTTGTGAGTATGGTCGGGGTTTATCTCCTGAGCGACCTCGGGATGGTGAAGCTGTCGATCAAGCCCACTGTTCTTGGCGCGAACATACTCGGCGGACTCGTCTTCGGGATCGGTTGGGCTCTTTTTGGCTACTGCCCCGGCACCGCGGGAGGGGCGCTCGGCGAGGGCCGCCTGGATGCCCTGTGGGGAGTGTTCGGGATGCTCGCGGGTGCGGGGCTCTATGCCGAAGCATTTCCCGTACTCAAGAATACGGTCCTCACCTGGGGCGACTATGGAAAGATCACGCTTCCCGGACTACTTGGAGTCAATCACTGGATAATCATAGCCATTGTCCTGATCGGCTCGCTTGGGCTTTTCCGGTGGCTGGAAAAGAAAGGACTTTGAACTCCTTCGTCGGTCGGCGGGCGACCCCGCGTCAGGAACCGGCGCAAGGAGGAACACCCACGGCGGAATCGAAGGATTCGTGTGTCGAACCGGCAAAGGGACCAGTCGGGTTTCCATGGACGGAACCATGTCCTGTTTCCGCAGCCCGAGACCTGATCCGTGGTTGGCGGCAGATGCTCACTTCCTCCCATAAACGAGGAAGGGAGCGGCATCGGAGCGCTTGAGCTCGATTCCCAGGCCCGGACGCGACAGGTCGGGATAAAGGACTCCCTCCACGGGGGTCGGAACACCGTCGAAGAACATGTGCTCGATGCGCTCGTGATCGTGGAAATACTCGATGTGCCGCGCGGGAGACAGCGCACAGCATGGATGCGCATGGATCGACGGGGCCGTGTGAGCGGACAGGGGGAGACCGAAACCGCGGCTCAGCATCGCCGCCTGGACGAATCCCGTAATCCCGCCGCAACGCGTTCCATCGGCCATGAGTACGTCCACCGCTTCCGCCTCCAGCATCCTGTGAAAGTACGGAAGATCGTAGCCGTACTCTCCCGCGGTGATCTCCATGGGGGCCGGGGCGCGGTCCCGAATCAATCGCAGTCCCGCAAGATCATCGGATGAGACGGGCTCTTCGAACCATTTCACTCCCAGGGAGGCGAAAGCGTCGGCGAAGCCCAGGGCCTGCTTTCGGCTGTACGCGCCGTTCGCATCCACGAAAAGCTCGGCTTCGGGGCCTATCGCCTCTCGCGCCGCCTTCACGCGATCCAGGTCTTGGGATGGGTGGGCGCCGACCTTCATCTTCACCATCTTGATGCCCATCCCGACCCATCCTGCAAGCTGGTTCTGAAGCTGTTCGACGGTGTACGAGGTGAACCCTCCGCTGCCGTACACCGGAATACCCTCCCTGACGGGCCCGAGGAGGGTGACGAGGGGGAGGTCGAGGATGCGGGCCTTGAGGTCCCAAAGGGCCGTATCCACGGCGGAAATGGCCATGGATACGATACCCGGACGGCCGTGATTCCGGACGGCGTGGACCATGGCGTCCCATATCCCCGCCACCGCCATGGCGTCGCGTCCCCTGACGACATCGGAGAGCACCTCGTCAATGAACGTTGCGGCAGCCGCATCGGCGTAGCTGTACCCGATTCCATGCTTTCCGCCCGCACCGGCTCTTACGATCACGATGGTGGTCGAGTTCCATGCGATGGTTCCGTCCTGTTCGGGAAGGTCCGTGGGTACCCTGTAAGCAGACACTTCCAGGCCTTGCACGGGGACATCCGCCCGCATCCTCCTCTCGGAGTTCATCATTTGTCCTTCCGGCGCTAAACGAGTTCCCTCACCTTGTCGGCCAGGATCGTCGAGACGATCTTTCCGCGATACGGCGTGCCTTTGACGAGAGCCTCGGCGAACTTCGTCGCCTGCTCCAGGGTGACCTTCGGGGGAAGGGGCGGTTCATTGGGATCGACCACCGCCTCGATCAGCACGGGACCCGGAGTATTGAGCGCCTGGTCCAGGGTGGGGCCGCATTCGGCCGGATCTTCGATGGTGAAGCCCGTCCCGCCGCACGCCCGGGCCACGGCCGCGAAATCGATGGGTTCGAGCGCGCACCCGTATTCCGGGTTTCCCAGCATGACGAGTTGCTCCCACTTGATCTGCCCGAGGGAGTTGTTCTTGATGACGACCACCTTGATGGGAAGCTTGTACTTGACGGCGGTGGAGAATTCGGCCATGAGCATGGAGAAGCCGCCATCCCCCACGAAGGCCACGACTTGCCTGTCCGGATAGGCGACCTGGGCGGCGATGGCGTAAGGGAGACCGCACGCCATGGTGGCCAGGTTGCCGGAGACGGAGTGTTTCTGGCCCCGCTTGACGGGGATCTGCCTCGCCCACCAGGTGGCGATCGTTCCGGAGTCGCAGGAGACGATGGCGTCGTTGGAGAGGCGCTTGCCCAGTTCCCAGGCCACCACCTGCGGCTTCATGGGGACGGCGTCGTTCGTGCCGCGCGTTTCCATGAGCTGCCACCATTCCTTCATGGATTCCCGCGCTTTTTCCAGGAAGCTCCGGTCCTCGTTGCGCTTGAGCATGGGCAGGAGCAGTTGGAGCGTGTTGCGGCTGTCTCCCACCATTCCCAGTTCGACCGGGTAGCGCAGGCCGATTCGCGACGGATCGACATCCAACTGCACCGCCCGGGCCTGTCCCGGTTTCGGGTAGTACTCGATGTAGGGAAAGCTGCTGCCGACAATGAACAGGGTGTCGCAATCCTCCATGGCTTCCTGGGACGCTTTCGTGCCGAGCAGCCCGATGCTGCCGGTGGTGTAGGGACTGTCGTCGGGGACCGCGGCTTTCCCCAGGAGCGCCTTGATGATGGGAGCGCCCAGGGTCTCGGCGGTCTTGACGAGTTCGTCCGTGGCGTCGAGCGCGCCGCGGCCCGCCAGGATGGCGATCTTCTTGCCCGCGTTCAAAATGTCGGCGGCCGCGTGAAGGTCGCTCACTTCCGGCAGCAGCGCCCTTCCGGCCCGGACGCTGGAGGTATGGTGGGCCACGTTGCGTTTGGAGCGCTCCGCGTCCTTTACGGGCTCCGACTGGATGTCCACCGGCACGGTAATGTGGGCTACTCCCCTGTAGGCCAGGGCCGTACGGCAGGCAAGCTCCGCAACGTTCTCGGCATGGGCGGGACCCATGACCCTGGCGTTGTAGACGGCGACATTCATGAACAGTTTGTCGAGTTCGACATCCTGCTGAGTATAAGTATCGATGAGATCGTGATACTGAAGGCCGGTAACGGCGAGAACTGGCTGGCCGTCCAGCTTGGCGTCGTAGAGGCCGTTCAACAGGTGGATTCCTCCGGGTCCGGACGTGGCGAGGCAAACTCCCAGCTTCCCCGTGTACTTGGCATAGGCGCACGCCATAAAGGCCGCGGCCTCTTCATGGCGCACGTGAATGAAGCGTATCTTGTCCTGGCGCTTTCTCAGGGCTTCCATGATCCCGTTTATGCCGTCGCCGGGGAGACCGAAAACGACATCGACACCCCAATCGATAATGGTATCTATTAGAACATCCGCTGTGGTAGTCGCCATAACGCTTTTCCCCTTTCACTGGAATGAATGAAACATCGCATTGCCTGACAACCGTCTGTAATTTTACGTACTTATGATTTCAACCATATCTACTCGCGCTGACTATTTGAATAAACTCAAGTACCCGTCCGGCCGACCCGAGAACGGTATTTTTCGCGCTTGCGGGAAATAGGAACAAGAGCCGCTACTGTCCTGTCCCGCTCGGGGACCTGTCGGGCTCTCGTTTCCAATTGCCTGGAATATCGACCGGTTTTCCGATTGCGTCTTCGACGTGGCCTGTAAGGAGCGAGCCTCTATGTTCTTCGCGTTGCGCAGAGGTTATGATCTTGCGGCGGGACGGTTGCTTGTGGGTTTGCGGGTGGCGGGGACCCCCGATTCGCCGAAGCTTCCGGTCTTGAAGAGCGAAGTCCGCTCGCCTTTTCCATCATCGATCTGAAAGCGTTCCCGGTGTTTCTCATCGGATTTCCGCGTGTGTCGGCAAAATTCGTGAAGCAAGAATGCATAACTGCGGAAATGGAAATCTGCAAACGGAAAAATCTGAGAAGGAAGAATGAATGACTTCGGAAATGAGTGTTTTCAAACGCAGGATCTCGAGGATAAACCGGTTCGTGCTGCTCGCCGCAATGGTGGCGGCGGCGCAACTGATCTTTGCTGCCGCCTGGGCTCAACCCCAGCCGGCATGGAAATTCGCCGTGTTGTGCGACACGCGGGGAGACAACAACCTGGATCGCCTTGAACCGTCTTGGGTAAACGAATCCGTGGTCGGCCTGATCGCCGGGGAAATCGTGAGGGATGGTGCGGAAATGGTCATCGTTCCCGGAGACCTGGTGAGCGGCGGGCGTCGAACTCAGACCCCCTATGCCGCTCAATTCGCTGCGTGGAGAAAGGCGATGGCCCCGGTCTACGATTCCGGCATAAAGGTCTATCCGGTGCGGGGGAATCATGAAGATGACCCGTTTTTGGTTTTCGGCAAGAATTCTTTGAAAACCGCATACCTTGAAGCATTCTCCGATCCATGGATTCCTTCCGACGGTCCTGCGGGAGAAGAGAAGCTTACCTACGGTTTTGTCCACCGGAATGCATTTTTCGTGGGACTGGATCAATTTATCACCCCTCTCAGGGTGAACCAGGCCTGGCTCGACGAACAACTGAAGAACAACAAGGAACCCCATGTTTTCGTTTACGGCCACGCTCCCGCCTTCAGCATCAGGCATTCCGACTCGCTGGCCTCTCATCCGAAGGAGCGCGATGACTTCTGGAACAGCCTCGGGAACGCGGGCGTCAGGATCTACTTCGCCGGACACGATCACTTCTATAATCGAGCGCGTGCTGAAGACCGGGCCGGAAACACGATCCACCAGGTAGTGGTCGGCTCGGGCGGGGCTCCGCTCAGCAAGTGGAAGTCGCGCTCCTATGCTGAAGGCGACCGGATCGTCAACGATTATCACAACGAGACTCATTACGGCTATGGACTTGTAACGGTCGACGGCCCTCGAGTGGTAATGGAATGGAAAGCGCTGTTCAACGAGGACGGCAAGAACGTCTGGAAAACCATGGACTCCTTTCACTATACGGTGGAATAGCCGGAGGTTGGAGCATATCCGGAAAACCTTCATGGCGTCGGCTGCCCGAAAATCCGCGGCTCCCCCGAAGTTTCGGCGAATATTGGTGTAATCCTCCAGTTCGAGGTAATCCCTGCTTGCATTTCCCTCAATGCGCCGGCGGCATTTTCCATGACACCGGCGTGACCCATATTTCGAAAACGGATCGATAAAGGGGTTAAGACCCGATGACCGTGGGAGCGAGCGCAATGGAGAACCGCGCTTTTTCCCATGGGATTCCTCAGGCGCGCGGCAACCGGTAACCGTCCGGATTCGAGAGGCCGATTCGGTTGCTGAAACCGAATCGGTCCAAAATATATCGGGGGCGCTTGCCTGCGACCTTAACCGCTGGATGATCGGGCAAAAGCCCGGAAGGAGCAAGTCGATGAAAGGAAAGAAGCCGGCAAGACCTGTAAGGGAAGTCTCGTTGGAGTGGGAGGGGGAGACGTTCTCGGCAATCTATCAACTCATGACGGGGGCCCTTTCGATTGTGCGAAAAAGCGTATGGGATGCCGTGATCCAAAACCCCGATGAAAATCCGTCCTATTCCCGGACGCTCTCAAAGCTGGGAATTCTGCTCGACGAAAAAACGGATGAGGACATCCTCTACCGGAGCTGGAGGCAGCAGTCGGTCCACGGCATGAAACACATCACATCCCATACCACGGTCACGAGGTTCTGCAATTTAGCGTGTAGTTACTGCATCTTGGAACATGAACCCAAAAGAATGAACCGCAAGACCGCGTGGCGGGTCGACAGGTTTTACACCGATTTCATCAAGGCCAATAAGCCGAACCGGGTAACGGACGTCTACAGCGGTGGAGAAGTCTTCCTCAACGCCTGCCTGGTCGCCGAGAGCGCCGGCAGGAGATGCCTCTTCTGTAAGGGAATGGACGTTGACTACCGGTTCTGGGTCATCACCAACGGCACGCTCCTGAAACCGTCCGCGATCGAGTCCTTGATGGAAGCGGGCCTGGCCGGTATCCGGGTGAGCGTTGCGGGACCGGCATGGATTCACGACAAGTTGAGGTCGTTCGTCAAGGGAGGTGGAACTTACGGGGCGATCATGAAGAACCTCGTGATGATTTCAGGCCTGGTCCCGATCAAGATCGAGACGCAGTACGACCCGGCGTCCGACGACTACCTCCACATTCCCGAGATGCTCGACGATATGAAAGCTCGTGGCGTCGCCGTCGAGAACGTATCCTTCAGCCCCATCGTGGCGGGCCGCGGAGGGACCGGCTACCAGTGCGGACTGGGAGACGGCGAGAAGCTCCTCTACTTGATTCGCGAAGCCGAGAAGCGGGGCTATCCCCAGTTTGACCGGCCTCCGGGCAATGCCTGCGCCGTCGATAGGAAGAGCCATCTCGTCTTTGAAACCGACGGTAGTCTGGCCGCCTGCCCGGCGCTTCAGAGTGGAGAGTATCAGTACGGACATGTTGCCGACGGTGGCGTCGACTTCGTGGCCCGTTCGGCATTGCTGGAAAGAAAGTTCGATGATCGTTGCTCGAGCTGCTGGCTCCTTTGTCGTTGCGGAGGCGGATGTCGTATGAACAATCTGTCGAAAGGAAAGGACTTCTCCTCCGTCGACTGCCACTACGACATACTTGCCTCCATCATGGACGAGTACATCCGCCGGCGGGCGGTAAGAGAACTCAACGCGGCAAAACAGGCAAGAGCGGCGTAACGGACCCGCAGAGCAATTCCATTACCCCATCCGGTAAAGATCCGCCGTTCCCGTCCTATCAGCATACGGGAACGGCGGATGCCCCCCCGAATTCGTAGCGACCGACCGTCCGGTGATGTTTCCCCTCGAAGTGATGTCGTCTCCTCGATGCCGGAAGCGCCTTCCGGTAAACGACCATACCCTTTTCAAGAGCTGGCCTTGTGCGCGACTCCACGCCCGTGAGGCTGTTTGTCACGCCCCGGTTGGAAATCGCTCGCGCAACACGAGAACAGCGAAGGATCTGTCGTCAATTGCCGATGCTTCGCCCGGATGCGCGGTGAAGGCGCGTAGACCCTGAACTTCAAACCGCCCAACCGGACCCTGAGCCGGATTGTCAATCAACCAGAAGGGGGCGTGAGAACGCTGGAATGATGGGCGCCGTGGAGGCGATAAACAGCGAATCGCAACGCCGGCGGACAACGTCATGGGATGAAGAAATAAAAAACAACCTGAAAAAAATGAACCGGGAATGACCCGCCTGGAAGATTGGTTGCGATAACACTAATGAGGGCAAGGATGTTGATCTAAGCTCTCAGCGGGATTCACGCAAAAGCGGGAATCCAGGTCGGTTCGGTTTTCTTGGATGAATCAAACGCACAAAACAAAAGGAGTAAGATCATGGAAGACAAGAAGAGCAACATCACTGTCGATGCGATCAACGTTCCCGGAGCCTATGACGAGACCGACGCCCTGCTTGCGTGTTGCTTCGTTGGTCCCTACATATCGGTTGACTAGCGGCTCTGTCGTCAAACCTGGCAGCTTTCGTACCCCTCCGGGCTGCAGAGCCCGGAGGGGGCATCGACAACCGATTCACGGTCACCTGTTCCGTGTGTTCCTTACACAATTCCAGGTATGGTTCCATCAAAGTGTTCCTTTGGAACGCCGACACGATCATTTAACATTGATCGAATGTCGCTTTAGGACTGTGACCGGAACCCGGAATGTGGTGACCAGGAGTGGTAGCTATTTCGGCATGGTTCAAAACAGGGTAACACTTCAGGGGGACCCTCGCGAAAACGGGGGGCCGGGAAACCTCGAGAAGCCCGGGTTTCCGCTTGCGTGGGAATGACGGTGAGTCCTCTCGAGTGTTACCTCAAAAACATGGTCTATGAACCATGCCGGCAATTTCAACTTCTTTCTGGATAAACCGGCCTCCAACTCCGAATTACTGAACCGTCAGCGCAGTATAGCTCATAGGTCGCGACTGGAAGCCGGTTCCAGAGAGCGTTTCTCGCGGGATTCGCTCCTCGATTGCAGAGTTAAGTATTTATTCTGTTGTGTGGATGCCGGCTTTCTCTCGCAGTCAAAATAAAAGTGATGTCACCAGTCAATATTCAGGTGTATAATAGATGAGATAATAGGCGTGATGCCTGATATACGGTTGGGGGTCACCATGGTTACTCCCTGACGTCGTACTGCAATCTTGGCCCCTACGAGCACTAACAAACTGGTGTTCAAAGCATACGGAGAGGCTCTTGGGAGGAGTGGTGCTCTTTAATCGCAATCCAATACCATTCATTGTGCTTCTGATAACGCTGTCATCTTTTTTATTCTCCTGTGGGGAGAAGGGAGAGAAGAGCCTTGCTGTCATCTCTCCCGAGCCTGGCAACATACTTCGTATTGATGTTCCTGTTCCACTTGGGCCACTTGGTCCCGCCGAACCCGAGAATCGGAGGGCCGGGGCAGATTTCGCTTTCCCATTGCTGTATAGTTACATAGCTATCAAGGATGGTGAGGGAAATCTCAAACCCGATCTCGCCTCCTCCTGGTCATACGATCCAATCCGCTTTGCCTGGACCATTCATCTGAGGAACAATGCCAGGTTCCATAACGGCAAGCCGGTCTTGGCGAGTGACGTGATATTTTCCCTGCGGGAGCACTTGAAAAGGGGGCGCCCTCATCTCTATCAACTGGTAAAGTCGATGGATCAACCATCGGACGACTCGATCCGAATAGATCTCAAAGAGGATGCCCCATGGTTTCTTTGGAAAATCTGTTTCAACGTGGAAATATCCCCCGGGCCGGGGAATGGCGACCCAATTCCCGACAACCACCCGATCGGTTCCGGACCTTTCAAGTTTGATCGCAGGGAAGGCCACGAGGAAATCAACCTCGTCGCCAACGAGGATTACTACGGTGGGAAGCCTTCCTTGGACCGTATCGTATTTCATTACGAACCGGATAAAGAGAAAATATGGGCAAGGCTGCTGGCAGGTGAGACCGATATAGGAACGGGGATTAATCCCATCGACTACGAGATGATCAAGATGCATGAGAACCTTTTCTACTTCGGTACGCGTACTAAGACACTCTATGCGATCTTGCTCTACAATACCCGCGATACCCTCTTTTGCAGTTCCGATGTGCGAATGGCGCTTTCCCTCGGGATCGACAAGAACGCGATCATCAGGGAGGTCTTAAGAAATTATGGTAAAATTTCAACGGGTCCTCTTGTGCCGGACTCGCCCGATCACAACCCGGACGTAAAGCCGGTTCCTTACGATCCGGCGCAGGGAGTCGAACTTCTTAAGAAGGCAGGATGGTCATATGGGGAAGACGGGTACCTTCAAAAGGAGGGAAACCGGTTTGAATTCGACATCCTTTATCCCGAGAAGGATGGTTTGTTCCGACAAGTTGCCGAACATCTAAAACTCTACCTCAATGACATGGGTATCAGGACCCATTTGATTCCGCTCCCTTCTGATGAGTTGGTACGTCGATATTACATGAATACGGAATTTCAGGCTGTGATTACAGAGATATTCGGACAAGATCTCCAATCCTTGACAAGCAGCCTATGGTTTCCCCAAGAGGGAGAACCTTCTGCAATCGGCTGTTTTGAGGATTCCCATGTCACAAGGACTTTGAGCGAAGCTAAGAGAGAAGAAGACCCGGAAAGAAGGAAAAAACTGTTCCATGAAGCCGAAGCTCGCATAGCATCTCTCCAACCGGGCACATTTCTCTTTCATAGAATAAACATCGATGTGATGTCTAAGAGAATTGAGCTTCCCTATCCATTCTCCATGGAATACTCGGGCATTTGCAGCCTCCGTTTTGCTGTCGTCCGGCGACAATAAGCCGCCGGACACCGGTCACAGAGTTTGTTGACGGCAGCCGCCGTCGTCTCCCCATCCGCATTTCGCCGCCCCCCGGAACAACTTCGAAGACCTGAGAGCTCTCCAGTGGAGAGTTTGCCTCTAAGCATCTCCCTCTGCGCCTCATGAATAGCTCCAATGGAAGAACGGCCGTCCCTCACCTCGATGCGGAAGCGGTGATTGTCTGCCGATTCCGTTGGTGTGCGAACAGTCGCGGCCACGGGATGTCCGATCTTGATGCCATACCTGTCTTTTGATTTGATGCCTATCTCCCAAACTGGTAAAGTATTCTATAGATCGCATCACGCCGCCAACGGGAAGAAAACTGGAATGGGGGAGAACCAGGATAATGAAAGATGATAGGTACAACGAGATTTACATGCAGGGAGTCTTCAGCAAGCTTCTCGAGATTACAAAAGACTTCGCATTCTGTGAAACTAAGGGGGATCCGAAGAATGCGACGAAGGAGGAACTGCATCGGGGAAGGTTGTTGGCGCTCATCACCGCCGTAAGGAAAGCCGCCATGAAGAAATTTAGACAGATGCCGGAAGATCTCCGCATTGTCGATAACCAGGACGACTGGATACAGCAGGCGATGATTACCCTCTTCGAGGAGAGCCTCAAATACAAGCCCAAGGAAGGGTATTGTTATAACAAATACATGATTTCCATCATTAACAAGAGACTCGTAAGCCTACAGCGCTCCGTTTTCGCTAAGAACCCCCCAGTGGATGACGATCTGCGGAAGATGATAGCTGCGATCCGGCGAGAGCTTGGGAGACCACCGACACCGGAAGAAATCTCTGATCGCACCGGCGTTAGCCTGGAGGTTGTCCGACGAGTTCTGAATGAAGGGGTGAGCACGACCAGGCTTTTTGTACGAGCGAGTGAAGATGTGGATCTGAACGAGTGGACCCAGGCGCAGCAGGACAGGCCGGGCGGCACGCCGGAAGAGCTTTACCTGCAAAAGGAGGTCCGCACAATTATATTGGACTGCCTTGATAGAATGAGACCCTATGATAAGTGTCTCCTGATTTTGCGCTATTTTGAAGGATTGTCTTATTCGGATATCTCCGGGATCACTCTGGAAGCTGCCGAAACTGTTAAGTCCCAGGCCAGGAGGGCTTTTGCCCGTCTACGGGACTGTGTATTGAGCCGATACGAGATCCGAATTCCAGTCTAAAGGGACCGATCTATGAATGATGATACATTGAAGAGGACTCTTGGCGACATGGGTGACTTTTACAGGAACATGAAACCCGGTCGTGATTGCCCGCCTGATGACATGCTCCTGGATTATGTCCATATGGATCTTTCCGAAGAAGAGAGCCGGGATGTGTCGCAGCACATAAAGAGGTGTGAAAGATGCCGCTTTGAGGTGATGAAACTGGAAGCGGACCGTGACTGCTGGCAACAAGCTCTCAGCCGGGACCCCGATGCCGTCCTGACTCGCGCTCTGGGAAATGAGGGGCTAGAGCAAGTTCGAAGGGAAATTCAGAGACATGATGATGCAGCTTCCATGAACTCGATCGGCATGCCCGGTTCAGTTCAACGCCGGAAGGACGGTTTTATAGAACTGAACCAGGACACACTCGATCGTATCGCGGCCGCGGCCGCGGCGGAAGTGCTGGACAATGTCGATCTCCACATCGCCAATTGGCTGAAGACTCGGGAGAAACAATCGCGTTTCGGCTCGGACACGGGCTTAGCCCAAGCCTCGGGCTTGGGAGTGGATATTTTGCCGTTCATCGCCGACGCCGTCATTCGAGCGTGGCAGTGGTGTTTCGACAATCCACGTGATTTTGCCGTTGAGGGTTCGAACTCGGAGTTGGTCGCCTATGTATCTTCAGTTCTGCTCGAGAGCAAAGGGCTGACCAGGCTGAGTGACGAAGAGATAGAAGTGCTCGTCGGTGTAATTGCACGGGAAGTTGCCGACGCAATTACCAGGAAATGGGATTCGGCTGCCGATGAATGAACCGTGCGCCGCTACCACCGAATCCATCTTGGGCCGGGCGAAACGGTTTGAAATCGCCATGTGGTCTTTCTTAGCCACAATGTCACTCGGACTCGGCTATGCGCTTTTTATGGGGGCAAGTTTCTTTCCCGCCTTACGCCAGGCAGAACTGCAATTCGCGGAATTGGATCAGGCAGGCGATGTTGCGGGTTTCGCACCCTTCGTTAATGAAGTCATCGCAACATGGCCGGAACGTTTGGCGGTTTTTCCGGCGACACGAGTGGAACTTGTTACGATCGTGTTGGTCTTTGTCCTGGGGATGGGAGCTTTCCGGCTCGTCCGTACTTCGCCGAAGGGTGATCCACTGCTCGAAATCAGCCCCAATAGCGAACTGCTGAGACAAAGAGTACAACGGGCGCTGGAGTTGGCGGAATCCAGGGCATCGTTGTTCGTTCGGACCGATGGCGTCGAAGATGCGGTATGTCACAAGAATGCAGTCTACTTACCCGTGAACTTCACTCAGAAGCTCTATCGCAAATTCCTGAAGAATACACCGGAACAGCTCGCTTTTCTAATCGTACATGAGAAGATGCACGGTTCCAATTCGGATAATTTGCTTTGGTCGTGGGGTCGTTCGCTTGTCTTTCTTATAACGGCGATATCCTCGACACTGATGGCGTCTCCGATGCTTTTGGCCACGGTCGCCATTTTCCCGACGTATCTTTTAAACAATCTGCCGTTTTCGTTGTGCATCGGACTCGCCATCTCGTTTGTCGCGGTCTTGCTGGCGTTTATCGGCACGGTTACGAATGGGGTCTTGCCTAACTTAGCGGTTGCGCGCGAATTCTTCGCCGATGCGCTGCCGGCGTACACACCTGGAATCGGTCCTCAATCGCTACCCTATGAGGGAACCACGGATGTAGAACGTCGTGGTGATGTCGCAGCCGGATGGAGCATGACGGTCTTCGGACCGGACCGACGGCTGCATGCCGGGGGAATCGCGCCACGCACCGGCGCGTTGGCGGCATCCACCCTTGCCATGTGGGTCCTCGTGCGCACACTGATCCTCATGCTCGATCCCATGGCGTGGTGTGGAGTGGTGCGGATCTTCGATGCGGCTTATCTCATAGAGATCGCAATAATGCTGTACACTCTGCCGCGCCGTCGCATCGGGGCGAGAAGCTACGGTCTCCTTTCCTGGGTTACGACGATCATCCTCTCAGGCCTCATAGCTTCATCGTTCGCCCTGATGGACATGTTCTTCATCAACCACGGCATTACATCGATCGCGAAACCCTTGTGGTTGGCCGACATATCCATTCCACCTTTTGTGGTTGCCGCCGGTATTCTGCTGTGGGATCGTGCTACCGCGCTACCGCGGCGCGATCTTGAAGACATCGACCGCCTTCCCCCTCGCCGCATGGAGGTCGGTCCCGTTGTCGAACTCGTTGGCGCGGCGCCGTCCTATATTTGGAGCCACGCGATGGGCGGTGTGGCGCTTCTCACGTGCAGTACGACTTTGACGGCCTGGTGTTTCGGGAATTTTTCCTTTGTGCTGTCGTTTGTAATCGACGCCATATTTCTACTGCTGTGTGCGGGACTCGCAGTCGTTGTCGTCAAGAATTTCAGAGCACCAAGGCCGTGGAGCATTGCAGCAGAGGTCATCGCCGGAGTGATCATGTTCGTTCTCATCGCTTATTGGAATATGTGTATTCGTCTCGCCGCCGCGCGGATGCCACCCGAAAATTCCGGACCACCCTTCGATTTCCATCTTTTCATCAATATAATGCTTTCTCCTCCGGCAGACCTTGCAATCATCACGTTCAGCATTGCCGGTATCGTCGTGTCTGTCTTGCTGATATCGTGGGTGATGCGGTATTGTTTGCTCACTCATGGATCATTCTTCAGGCTCCTTAAGGAATGGCTCGTATCGGACCGGCAGCCTGTCGGGTTTAAGAATCAGGAAACGCCGGCTTCTTAGGAACCGGCTGAGGATTTGTGTGGAAACTGGACTGTTTCCAGGCGTGAAAACGCGGCGCTGATGTGGATAGAGATCCGTGATTGCCTCACGAGCCCGACAACTATGCGCTTTCATCGGTCCCGAGGCCGTAGCGCCTGGCAAAGTACCCCTCCACCTCTTTCGAATCCATGCGCAGGAAGGAACGGAATTCCCTCCCGAGCGCCGGCACGGGCGCCAGTATCACTATGACCGCGCCGACCGCGCATGCAAACACCGGCACGGGCACGCGCTCGATAACGAAACCCGCGAGCGAGAGGCCCATCGGCCGTGCAAGTTGGCAGACCAGCGCCAGGAGGGCTAGCAGTCGCGTTCGAAAATGGTCCGGGATAGCCAGGGTCAGATTGGAATTCATGCAAATGTTGAAAAAAGTCGATCCGATTCCGACAGTCAGCATGCCGACGCAGGGGAAAGCTATTCCCGGAACCGCGAACAACGCCAGGCCGCCGCCGACGAGGCAAAGCCCTCCAATCGCGATCGCATCCCGCCTGAAATGGCGCTGAGTCGACCCGAGAAGCAAGGAACCGAATAGGATTCCGACGCCCAGGGCGGAATCCAGCAACCCCACGTTCCATGCCGGAAGGTGGAGGACCTCCTTTACGTAATAGGGGATAATGACCGGCAGCGGAGCGACGGCCAGGTTCATCACAATGAACACCGCCACCATTTTCAGGATGAAGCGCACCCGTACCAGTACGACAAAACCTTCTTTCAAGTCCGATGCCCACGTCGCCAAGTGGCGAAGCAAACCACCTTCCACGGGAGCATCCCCGCGCACGGGACGAGTATCGGCTTTAATCGCCGACACCAGGGCGAACGCGATCATGAAGCCGGCCACGTCGACCGCGAAGGCGCCGCTGCACTTGATCGTGGATACCACGATGCCCCCCAGTATCCCGCCCGCGATGAAACCGATCGCTCCAAGGGCCTCCCATACCCGCATACCGGCCTGAAAGCGGTCCGCCGGAACGAGCTTTGCCGTCATGCCTGCCGTCCCGACGCCGAACACCACGACCCCCATTGCCCAAAAAACGTTGAGCGCGACAACCAGTTTCGCGGAGAAGAAATCCAAACGCGCCAGGAACGCAAAACCCGTCACGGCAGCCGCCGACAACACGTAGCCCGCCAGCATGAGGCCCTTGCGGGATAGGCGGTCCCCAAGCGGCGAAAGGAGCGGCAGGAGAATGAGGCGCGTCAACATGCCGGCCGTCAAAACCGTGGACATGAACGCGGCCGAACCCGTGTGGTCCAGCACCCACCAGCCAACGGCCACCACCGTGCAGCTATCCCCAAGAGCCGAAATAAAATGTCCGATCCGGTACAACCAGAAATCCCGTCCCAGGCCGCTCTCCATGTTTTCGTCCTTACCGTTGTTGCCCAGTCGTTCCTCTTTGCGCTCCCAAATCATCTCATGGTCCTCCATAGCCCGCAACAGCACCAGTTCCGGAGCGGGGATTCCAACACGGAAAATGAAACCGGCGGAGCCCCCTCCCGAATGCGACATGCCAAACACCATTTCGATGTATCTACTCATCTATATCGCTCCGACAAAGGAAAGCGGTCGGCGCTATGTGAAGTCATTCATCGTGTCGGCGGATTCTTGCTCATCGACACGATAGGAATACGGGAAGCAAAAAGCACATCGGCTCCCATACCTCGATCACCCGGCGGTGTAACCTGCGCTACGGCAACCGCAGACGGGATACCGAACTCCAGAGGGTCGCGAGCCAGTGGACCGCTTGACCCGGTTGCGGGCATTGCTCCTGCCGTCTGCAACTATGCCGCTCGCCGACCCGTATCAGGGTTCGTTTGAGCCCTTCCATGAAGGGGAAGATTCTTGGCCGATGGATCGATCCTTTCGAAGATAGGAGGAAAAGCATGGGCATAGGGCTTGGAGCGGGATTCATTTTGCTGTTGGGCATCCGTCCGGTATCGACCTTCAGGCATGGCTTTGTAGCCGGATAGAACAATATCTATCGTCAAGGAAAATAGTAACCTCGAATATTCCTGATTTTTATCTTGACTAATGGCTATACTATAGTATCCAATGTTTCTGGAAGCAAATCATTTTCATGGTCATTTTTTGCGCCATGCTTTCGAACAGCCTTCCAGGGAATGTGGCGTAGTTTGATCTTGCTCCGCACTCGCATGATTTGCGCCTGACGCTTCGAGGTAAGTTGTTTTGGAGAAAGATCGCCTTCTTATAGTGGACGACAGTCCGACGGCCATTATGGGACTCACAATGTTTCTGGAGGATTCCCCTCACTTTGAAATTGTGGGGGAGGTTCGGGATGGCTCTGAGGTTCTGGAAAAAGTCAATGCGTTACGACCTGACGTTGTTATCCTGGACTTTAGCATGCCCGGCTTGAGCGGGGTGGATGTCACCCGGCGAATCAAAGACAGCTTCTCGGATATTAAGATAGTAATCTATACGGGTTATGCGGAAGATGCGGATGCGAAGGAGCTGTTCGATGCCGGGGCATCGGCGTTCGTGCTGAAGCTTTATGGAGCGGATGGCCTGGAGTGTGCCTTGAATGCGATACGAAATGGCAAGAAATACGTGTGTCCCTTTTTGGATACCTCGTTCGAGGAGTTGAATATCACCAATAGGGCGTAGACCTGAAAGCGGAGTTCGAAGGGGCGTATAACGCCAATGGACGCGGGAGAGGGTACGTCGGGGGTCATCGCGTGGGGATGCGTTCGCCCGGCCGCGTGAAACGTTTCGACCGGATCATGCCGAATCTTCGTCGGGAGTGCTTTACCGCGCTTCATTGGGCGACCCGAGCGCAAGGATCCGGTAACAGATCTAGACTTCTTTCCGTGACGATGCCGAAACGTTCCTTATCTCGATTGTGAGGCGATGATTCCGACAAGGCCGCGAACCATGCATCGAACAATTACAAATTACACCAAATTACACGATACTCCCCGACGAGATCCTTCAAGGCATTCATCTACTCATTCATGGGGGCCCAATGCACGCGCATTTCATTCCATGGGGCCGGGAAGTTAAAAATTCCGATTGAACCAAGCCATTGAAAACCGATATTTCCATAGGGACCCATATCGATTTTCCTTCGTTTTCCCATTGCCGATACGTCGTACAATTCCACCATGGCTCGTCCATTGCCCTTACCGGTAGTAACAAGCTTGACCCCGTAAAGGCCGCCCGTTCCCCCGGTTCTCTGCCAACCAAAGAAACCGGATTGATGAACGATGCCGCCTTCTCTCTGTGGGACATACCTGTAAGTTGAAGTGGGGGGAGTGTAGTTGATTTCGATATCCTTTACCTGGAGGGTTTTGATCACCTTCGCGTCAACGACGACTCGCACTTCCCCCCACGGGGCGGCGAACTTGAAGACTTTGGCGCTCCCCTTCGCATCCGCGAATCCGGGAAGAACCACCAACATGGCCAGAAGAAAGCCAAGAAATGCTCGTTTCATCATCATCTCCTTTTCCACCATAACCCGTCCCTCTTTCCGTGCGGTTGCTGAAAGAGCCCGAAATTCAACCATATTGGAGAGCGGAATGTGCGTTTCGCATCACGTGGAGTGACGGCGCACACCCCATTTCTCAAAAGCCGCGCCTTTCCCGTTCTTCCTTCTCGCGCTTCGCCTGGGCTTCCTTTTCCAGTCTCTCCTTCTCCTGCCGTTCGCGCTCCTGCTTCTCTCGCTCCTCTCGTTCGCGGCGGGCCTTTTCTTCGCTCTCGCGCTTCGCCTGGGCTTCCTTTTCCAGTCTCTCCTTCTCCTGCCGTTCGCG
>CAYOVG010000057.1:0-5929 GCA_964407285.1 uncultured Syntrophobacteraceae bacterium | reverse complement strand
CTCCTGCTTCTCTCGCTCCTCTCGTTCGCGACGGGCCTTTTCTTCGCTCTCGCGCTTCGCCTGGGCTTCCTTCTCGCACTGCTGTCTTTCCTGCAGCTCCTGCTGCTGCCGCTTGAGTTCCTCCTGGAGCTTGGCCTCTCTCTCCTTGGCCTCCCGATCCCTGGCCTCCTGCTCGCGCTTCAGCTTTTCGCGCTCCTGCCTTTCCTGCTCCTCTCGTTCACGGCGGGCCTTTTCTTCGCTCTCGCGCTTCGCCTGGGCTTCCTTCTCGCGCTGCTGTCTTTCCTGCAACTCCTGCTGCTGCCGCTTGAGTTCCTCCTGGAGCTTGGCCTCTCTCTCCTTGGCCTCCCGATCCCTGGCCTCCTGCTCGCGCTTCAGCTTTTCGCGCTCCTGCCTTTCCTGCTCCTCTCGTTCACGGCGGGCCTTTTCTTCGCTCTCGCGCTTCGCCTGGGCTTCCTTCTCGCGCTGCTGTCTTTCCTGCAACTCCTGCTGCTGCCGCTTGAGTTCCTCCTGGAGCTTGGCCTCTCTCTCCTTAGTCTCCCGCTCCCTGGCCTCCTGCTCGCGCTTCAGCTTTTCGCGCTCCTGCCTCTCGCGATTCTGCCTCTCGCGGTCCTGCCTCTCGCGATCCTCTCGTTCGCGCGATCTTCGTTCGTCCTCCTCTCGACGTGCTTGCGCTTCCCTATCCTGTCT
Source organism: uncultured Syntrophobacteraceae bacterium (assembly GCA_964407285.1). GTDB lineage: Bacteria > Desulfobacterota > Syntrophobacteria > Syntrophobacterales > Syntrophobacteraceae > CAYOVG01. The sequence goes on along the minus strand of CAYOVG010000057.1, from coordinate 5,242 downwards.
CGCCCGAATCTCCCTTTCTTCCCGCTCGCGTTCCAGCCTTCTCTGAGTTGCCGCCCACTCCAGCGCTTCCCTTTCCTCTTCTTGCCGTCGTTGGTGTTCCTGCGAGAGTTTCCGTGTCTGTCGGTTCTCCTGAATGTGGATCAAGGCTTGATACTGCCTGCCGGCAATATTCGCGCCACGCCGGAGTTTTGCAAGTGTTGGAATCGTCAGTTTTTTATTCCCGCGATGCACGGCGCTGACGGCCTTTTGCATGTCCGGGTCGGGAAGGGGGCTAACGAAACCGTCCCCGGCTACCGCAACGTATTGTCCGGCATCCCGGCAGACGGCAAAGCCGCGAGCGGTAAGCCGGATCATGAAATCCACGGCGTCGAACGAATCATGCCATGCGTTTTGGATGTACTCGGCGTCCGCGGCTGTGCGCGCTCGTTGCCGATACTCTTCTTCCAGCCGCTTCGCATCCTCCTCACGCCGCCGCTGCGCCTCGGCGATCACCCGCGAAGCCTCTTCTTCCCTCGGGTCCGTCTCTCCGAACCTCCGGCTACCCTTCATGTCCGCGGGGTTGGTCCCACTCCACTCCGGTGGGGCCCAGGGTTGCATCGTTTCTCCATACCCGGACCCCGGGCGAATTTCGGGTTCGCGGCCGATGTTCCGGGTTTCAAAGAGCTCCCGGCTTGCCTGGATGTTGTGGGCCGGGCGACTCACGCCCGCGCTGCAGCCGACCAGCGCGAACACCATAATACACGAGACTGCTGCGTAACATCCAGCCGATCTGTTTGTCCTGAAAGGCATCTTTCATCTTCTCCCTTGATCTATAAGAGACTCGACTGCTGTGACATCCGCTACGAATAAGATTCAAAACAATATGGTTCTCCCGAGAAACGTGCGGAATACTGTCGTTGTCCCGGAAGCGGGACCGCGAGATATTACCAGATGTAATACAAAAGGCAATGAAAGAAATCGGTCTGAATAGTATTCGCGGAGCAGGCGCGGAGTGACTCGTTCATAGCGCCGAGATTGCAGCCCTTATTGCTCCCGGCAGGCTGCAACGCGATGGCGGTGTCCGCCTCCGCGCGAAGAACTCGATGCGGTGGTCTCCATGATCTCGAGTAGAGACTCGAATAGAGACGTGAGTGGAGACGTGAATAGGGCGGATGACCGGGAAAAACAGGCCGAAGATTGAGAACGCCGGGGGGAGATGCCCCCTGAGCGACCGAGCGAACCCGTTACCTGCTCAGGGTGTGGTAGAGGACACCGATTCCGAAGGCAACGACGGCAAAACCCCATCGCCGTATCGTGCTTCGGTCCGCATCATCGAACCACCATTCCTGGATGCTCCTGATCTTCTCGGGCCGGAAGGCGAGATAAAATCCTTTCGCTATCCCCATAAGCCCGAGAATGAAAGGCAGCAGAAACATTTCGGGGTGGAAGAAAGCGCCCGCCACCAGCAGCAGGCCGATGCCGAAGGGTAGGGGGGACAGCAGCCGGAGGTCTGCGCCGGCATAGATCCTTTTCAAGAACCCCCTGGTCCGGTCGGGGCGGACGATCAGCATCGCTCCGACAGTCATCCAGATCAACGAGAGCAGTATCAGGAACGCTTTCATCATGGTCCTCCCGGATGATTGCCTGCCCCTGCGTTGCTTCCCCTGCATTGTATGCCGCCGAATTCACGTGAGCGACCGCTCAGCAGATCAGGTGCCGGTTCCCGAGGCGCACGTTTCTGAGTCCCGCACGCTTTGCGGCTTCCAGGCAGGCTTCGGCCTGGGCGCGGGGCGTGGTGGGGGAGTCCTCCATGCAGAACTGCGGGGCGAAGGCCAGCAGCGCGTAGGGAATGTCGGGGTTGATGCGGGCGATGAAGGACGCAAGCCCGTGGACTTCCTCCTCCCCGACATAGTCCGGCACCAGCAGGGTGCTGGCGATCAGGAGCGGCGGGTTCAGCCGAAGGGGGACCCATCGCGCCAGCCGTTCGAAATTCTCCAGGATGTGTTTGTTGTCCCAACCGCAGAGGGCGCGGTGAATGTAAGGGTTCCACGCCTTGAGATCCATCTTGATGCATCCCCCTGATTCCAGGGACGTCCGGGCCATCCGCTTCAGCCACGCGGGATGCATGCTGCCGTTGGTTTCCCAGCAGATGCGGAGTATTCTCCCGCCCGCCCGCTCCCGAGCTTCCTTGGCGGCGCGTAAAGCGTACGGGATCTGCGGGACGGGGTCGCCCCCAAAGAAGCAGATGCAGCTCGTGGAATCGCTTACCGCGCCGGCGAGGTCCCCGGTGGACAGCCAGTTGTTCTTCTTGCGTTGCCGCCGCTTGAAGTTCCAGTTCTGACAATAGAGACAGTTGAGGTTGCAGGCTTCGAAGAAGACCGCCAGGTTGTAGAAACCCGCTTCGGGTCCGTTTTCGTGGGAGAACGTGGGATATCCGCATCCCGTGCCCCCCGAGCATACCCAGTCCGCCACGCAGTTCGTCGGGAGGGGATCGTAGTAATGGGACACGAGAGCCCGGCTGCGGCCGCTTTCCCGAAAATCGGCTTCCGCCCCGGTGCGTATTCCGCAGTAACCCCGGTCCTCCTCTCCCATCCTGCAGCGGTGGAAACACAGGTCACAGCGCACTTTTCCCGAGGTCGGCGGCTTCACCGGCAGGCGAAACACTCTCCTCGTCCTGGAGTGAACCAACGAGATGCAACGCCGTCCTTCGGCCCACCTGTCACGCACGCAGTCGGGACAGACTCCCACTCCGGCGCCTATGGCGGTCATCTCCCGCTTGCAGACGGGACAAATCGCTGTTCCCCCCCTATCAGGGCTCTTTCCACCGCAGTCTATGAGCATAATGCCTTCTACTCGATCCCTGGCTCCACATCCCGCGCAAAGCGGGCTTTGCAGCATGACCCGGCGGGGACGGAACTCCGCCCCGCCGTCTGTATTGCGTCTTTTCAACAGATCCGCGGGAGCTGCTCTCCACGGAGCATGTCCACCAACCGGTGTCCGCCGATTCGCGTCCTGAGAAACACTCGCCCCGCCTCATCCGCCGTAACCTCGCCGATCCGGCGGGCGTCCTTCCCCAACGGGTGGTCCAGCATCACCCGGAGCACGGTCGCCGCATCGCCGGCAGGCGCGAAGACCAGCACCTTGCCTTCATTGGCCACATAAAGGGGATCGAATCCCAGGAGTTCACAGGCGCCTGCGACATCCTCGCGCACGGGCAGCGCCTCCTCGTCCAGCCTGATCCCGACCCCCGATTGCCGCGCGATTTCGTTGAGCGTGGTGGCCACGCCCCCCCGCGTGGGGTCGCGCAGCACGCGGATGGAGGGGCAGGCGTCGAGCATCTTCTCCACCAGGCCGTGCAGGGCCGCGGAATCGCTTCGTATCTCGTTTTCGAGCGCCAGGCCCTCCCGCTTGCACAGAATGGCCATTCCATGATCGCCGATGGTCCCGTTTATGAGCACCGCATCGCCCGGTTGCGCGTACTGGCCTCCGATCCGCGCACCCTCCCGGACGACGCCGATTCCCGCTGTGTTTATGAAGATCTTGTCGGCTTTTCCCTTCGGGACCACCTTGGTGTCCCCCGCCACGACGAACACCCCCGCCGAACGGGCCGCCTCCGCCATGCTCCCGACGATCCGCCGGAGCTCGTCCAGCGGCAGTCCCTCCTCGAGGATGAACCCCGCGGTCAGGTAGAGAGGCTTCGCCCCGCGCATGGCCAGATCGTTCACCGTTCCGTGTACCGCCAGGCTGCCGATGTCGCCGCCGGGAAAAACGATCGGGTCCACGACGTAGGAATCGGTGGTCATGGCGATGCGACGTCCGGCTTCGCGAGGCAGATCGAGCAGGGCGCTGTCGTTCATCTCGAGAAGGAATTCATTGCGAAACGCCTCGATGAAAATCTTCCCGACAAGGTCGTGCATCGCCCGGCCGCCGCTTCCATGGTCCAGTTGTATGGAGCCTCTATCGCGAGTCTGACTGTTCATTCATGATACCTGTAGTAGGCCCCGCAGGTCCCTTCGCTCGAAACCATGCAAGGGCCGAGGGGATGGTCCGGCGTGCACGCCTTGCGGAAGAGTCCGCATCCGGGCGGCGTGACGACCCCGCGCAAAACCTCTCCGCACCGGCACCCGGGATGCTCCCGCACCTCGATGGCCGGCATCGAAAACCGGCTCGCCGCGTCGAATTCCCGCCACGCGTCCCGTATTTTCAAACCGCTTCCCGGAATCACGCCCAGCCCCCGCCACGTCGCATCGGCCGGTTCGAAGATCTCGTCCATTAGTCGCCGGGCAACGACATTGCCCTCCCGGCTGACCGCCCGCCTGTACTGGTTTTCCACTTTCGCCTCGCCGGCTTCGATCTGATCCGCCAGCATGCAGATTCCCTGCAGCAGGTCGAGCGGCTCGAAGCCCGTAATGACGCACGGAATGCGGTATCGCGCCGCCACTTCCTCGTACGCCCCCGATCCGGTCACGACGCTCACGTGGCCGGGACAGATGAAGCCGTCCAGCCTCAGGTCCCCCGCGTCGAGAAGCGCCCTCATGGCGGGCGGCAGCAGCTTGTGCGCGGACAGGACGCTGAAGTTGTCGATCCCGTCCGAAGCCGCTTTCCTGATGGCCGCCGCAACGGTCGGCGTGGTCGTCTCGAAGCCGATTCCCGGAAACACTACCTGGCGGCCGGGGTTTTCCGCGGCTATCGCGAGGGCGTCCAGGCTGCCGTAGACCATGCGCACATCCGCCCCCCTGCTCCGTTCTTCATGAAGCGACGACGTGGAGCCGGGGACGCGCATAAGGTCTCCGAAGGTTGTAATGATAACCCCTTGTTGCCGGCTAAGCCATATGGCCCTGTCGATTTCTTCCGTTGCGGTGACGCACACCGGACATCCCGGACCGCTTATGAGTTCGATATGCGGGGGCAGGAGCCCCCTCAGGCCGGACCGGAAAATCGCGACCGTGTGAGTGCCGCATATCTCCATCAGCCGGGCGGGCTTGCGGCTCCGCCGCCCGATGGCGTCGAGCATCTCCCGGGCCGCTTGCGGGTCCCTGTATTCATCCAGATATTTTAGCGACATGTTCCAACAGCCTCCGCCGGTTCCTTGCCGGTGGGCAACGCTGTGCCCTTGCCCGCTCCGACTCTACGGAACGGGAATCGGAAAGCGGGCGTCACGAATCGGAGGAATGCGATTCCAGTCCGGTCCCTGCTCCGATATCCGGTTTCCGTCCTCCGGTTTCCTGCTTACCATTATCGACTTCCCCCACCCCCTTCCCGG
>CAYOVG010000056.1:0-24500 GCA_964407285.1 uncultured Syntrophobacteraceae bacterium | reverse complement strand
CATCCTGGTCTGGAAAGCCGATATAAGGCACGTCTCGACCAACGCCGGAACCAGACCAGGATGGTCTGGCTACCTTCGAGGCACCGTTTTCTTCCAAAATTAGAATTGCTGAATTGCTGGCATCTTCGTTGACAAAACGCGAGTTACTATCCTATTATACTTCCATGGTCGTTCTTGAAAACTTTCCCGAGCGGATCATAATTAAACCGCTCCAACTATTGTTTCCGTAAAGGTAAAAAAATGAACGCGGTCGAGTTCCGAACAAAAATAAAAAACGGTATGATCGTAATTCCCGAAAAATACAAAAAAAAAGTAATGGGAAATAACGTTAAAGTGATTTTGCTGGTGGAAGATGCGTCCGACGCAGATTCCGACATAATCGAGGAATTACTGGAATCCCCCCTGAAATTGTCTGGTTTCAGACCGTTCAAAAGGGAGGAGATCTATGACCGAACGCGAAAGCAATAAAAATTGCTGTCTTGTCGATTCCAACATATGGCTTTACGCATTTGTCGAGGCTCAGGATTCGGGGAAGTCGCATATCGCCAAATCGGTTATTCAAAGCCGAGATGTGGCTGTAACGATAAGCACACAGATTATAAGCGAGGTTTGCGTCAATCTTGTCAGAAAGGTTGATTTTTCCGAAGGAAAAATACGAGAGCTGATCGAAAGTTTTTACCGAAAATATAGAGTTGTCGAGATAAACAAAGAAATTCTTTTGAGGGCATCCGAGATGAGAGAGCATCACCGTTTTTCCTTCTGGGACAGCATTGTTTTCGCGAGCGCTCTGACTGCCGATATCGACATAATCTATTCCGAAGATATGCAAGACGGTTTTACAATAGGGAGAACCCGAATTGTCAATCCATTGAAATGAGATAGCGTCCTACCGACTGAAAAGGGGGATGGTCAAATGCAGGTGATAAAAAGAAGAATGCAGCAGGTACAAGACAACCGCGTTGGCGTAAACCTCCCCTCGATTCCAATGTGCTGGTCTACCTGTTCTCCGAAAACGAACCGGACAAACGGAACATCGCAATACAATAGAACTCGTCGAGCGGGAGCAGGCTCAATTCAGCATCTGCGAATGCTGACAGGCGATTCGTTCAGGAAAAGGATTTCGGCGTCCAATCGTTCCAACGGTTCCAGTTCGTGGCTTGCCATCAAAATGGTCAGACCTTCTTCGGCATTGAGCGTTTTCAGTTCTCCGGCGATGGTTCTCCTCCATTCGTCGTCGAGGAAAGCAAAGGGCTCGTCCAGAAAGAGGAGTTCCGGGCCCGTGACCAGACTGGCGGCCAGCCCCAACCGCTTGCGCATCCCTCCGCTTAGTTCGCGGGGTTTTTGGTGCGCGGCTTCTTGCAGGCCCAGTTTGCCGAGCCAGTGCACGGCGCGGGAAACGTCGGCATCCCTCCGCCCGGACATCGCGAATTTCAAATTGTCCAAGGCGGACTTCCAAGGCAGAAGAGCCGGCGTCTGAAACGCGAACCCCAAGCGATCCGAGTCTCTTTTCACCGTGCCGGAGTCCGGTCGCTCCAATCCGGCGGCGATGTTGATCAGCGTCGATTTGCCGATGCCGGAAGGACCCGACAGGCATAGCACGGTGCCTTTTTCAAGCGCGAGATCGGCCGATGCGACGATCGTTTTCGAACCGTAGGCCTTGGAGACGTTGACGAGTTCAAGCACTTCCGCCTCCCGTTTCGCCGGCTTTGGCTCTCAATGGGCGGATGAAAAACAGATCGGTCACGCCTCCTATCCCGACCAGCACCAGCGCCCAAGCGAAAAGCGTCTCCATTTCCATCATGCGGTAGGCCCAGTAGATTCTAGCGCCGATACCCCGGTCCGCTCCCAGGAATTCGGCGACCGCCGCCACTTTCAGACCCGAGCCCAACGCGAAGGACAGCCCCGCCAAAAAATGGGGAAAAATGCCCGGCAAAATAAGGTCCCTGACCACGCGCCATTTCCCGACCCGGTAGAGTTTCGCCATGGCGAAAAGGCGCGGGTCCAGGCTTGCGGCGGCCATGGACACGCAAAGAAACATCGGAGGAAACAGCGAAGCGAAAACCACCGCGACAGGGACGACGTTTCCGGTTCCCGCCCAGACCATGACCAGGGTCACCCACAAAATGGGCGGGGTCGCCTGAAGAAACGCCACAAGAGGAGAAACCAAATCCATCAACCGCTTTGCCCGTCCGGCGGCGATCCCCGTCGCAAGGGCCAGGATCACGGTCATGGCAAGGGCCGCCACCGCCCGGAAAAGCGTCACGGACACGTGTTCCCAGAATTCCCGGGTGGCGACCATGCCGAAAAGGCAACCCGTCGTGCCCGCAAAGGAAGGCACGAGCGCCTCGCCGAACGCGATGGATGCCGCCGTCCACAGAACGATCAGAATGGCAAAGGAGAATACGAACGCCATGGATACGCTATTTCCAGAAAAGATCATGCTCCGGAATCGTTTTCGATTCGTTTTTCCAGGCATGGGGATGGACGATTCCGAGGTAATCCAGGATTTCGTCCTTGATGTCGTAGGACAGTTCGACCGCGACCGGGTCCCTTTCGAGAGATGCCAGCACCATGTCCCGGGAAACGAAGGCTTCGAACTGGGGGGGAAGCGAATCGACGCCGGCTCTTGGATTTTTTTCGAGGAATTTTCCCTGCTCGAGCATTTCCCGGGCGATGGTTTTCATCAATTCGGGATGCTTTTCGGCCGTTTCGGCGTTGACCGCCAAGCCGGCGATCGGCATCCGGGTCGGTCCGCCGGTGTGCAGACCGTAGGCCTCCTCCACGCAAGCCATGACTTTCAGACCTTTCACCTTGAGCAGCAGCGTCGTTACCAGCGGTTCGGGCAAAAGCGCCGCGTCGATGTCCCCTTTGACCAATTTCATCGCAAGTTGCCGGGGTTCGTGGGAACGGAATTCTATCGGCTTTGCGCCTTCGCGGGAGATGGATTCCAGCACGGGGATCGCGGGGGAGCCCGGCGGCGCGAAGGCCAGGGAGCGCCCCTCGAAATCCTCGAAATCCTTCTTTTCCGGATCGGTCGAGACCAGGTAGAATTTGCGCCATCCCGTGGTGGCCATGAGCCGGACCGGCGCGTTCCTCGAGGCCGCCTGGGCGAAGCCGTCCGTGTGGCCCAGCCACAGGTCGCCCTCGCCCGCCAGGAGAATGCCGCGAAGATCGTCCAGGTTCTTCCACAGTCTGACGCGAATGTTGCATTTCTTCAGGATGCCGCCGTGCTTCACCGCGCGCCAGAACGGAAGCTGGGGCGTGGTGGCCAGCCCGGTCGTGTAGAACGTCAGGGTGGGAAGGCTCGGGTCGTTTCCCAGCACGAATTCGTCCGAGCCATCCCGCTCTAGAGCGACGATCCCGCCTGCGCCGGCGACGGCAAGCACGACCAGCAATAAAACGACCGCCGTCTTGTTCATAATTTAGAACTCCATTTTCCAGGCCGCGTAGGCGTTCAGCCCGGGCTCGGCCAGAACGACTCCCCTGGAGGTGGAAAGATGGTTCGCGTATTGTTTGTCCAAAAGGTTGTCGATTCCCAACACGATATCATGCATAGTCTTTCCCAGGCCGAACCGGTAGCCCGCGTTCGCGTTGACTGCCTCCCAGCCCGGCGTGGGCGTTTCTCCGGGAGCGATTTCGTCCTGGTTGTCGGCCCACTCCAGGTTCAAGTCTCCCCAGAACCCGGCCCCGGCGGAATTGTACGCGACGCCGAACACGCCGTTCCACGGGGGGATAAAGGCAAGATCCCGGTCGTCGGTTTTGTTTCTTCCCCGCGTGTAGGCCGCCGTCGCGTACAGGGACCAAATTTCGTCCGGGCGCCACTCCGCTTCCAGTTCTCCTCCGAAAATTTCGGCCTCGTCCACGTTTTCCATACGGTATATGCCGTTGCCCATCGGCTCTTCCGTGATCATGTCCCTTAGGAAGTTGGCATACGCGGCGCCGGAGAGGCGAAAAGCCTTTTGTCGGTAATGAACGCCCCATTCCATGAAATAGGAGCGTTCCGGATCGAGGTCCGGATTCCCGTAGGTTTCGCCGCCCACGAAAGCGATATATTTGTAGAGTTCCATCAGGTCCGGCGCCCGATAGCTGGCCGCGCCCAGAAGCGTCATGGACCATGGCGCGGGCAAATTCCACGTAAGCCCCGCGTGGGCGTCCCAGCTCGCGTCGTCCGTGGATTCGGAGTCACGTTTTTTAACTGGCTTTACGGCGGGCGCCGGAGGCTTGACCCAGGTGTACAGCGCGTCGCTCTTCGTGTCGATGTAGTCCAGGCGGCCGCCCAGGTTCAGCCTGAAGGCGGAGGAGAGCACAATGTCGTCTTCGATGAAAAACCCTGCCGAAACCTGCCTGGCGTCGGCAAGGGGAGTATCGACTCCCGTAAGGCCCGAGCTTAGGTTTTTCACTCTGGAAGACTCGATCTCCCAAGACCATGCGTCGAGTCCGGTCACCACGCCGTGGGAGCGGAAATCGAGAACGTTCTGCCACTTCGCCCCCCAGGTGGTGTGAAGAGCGCTTGGCAGGACGCTTTTCATGGGGCCGCCGGGCGGAAACTCCATTGACACGTTCCGGTCGATTTCCTGGAAGAACAGATTGAGCTTGGATTCGGACAACACCCCCTTTTCCTTCGCCAGCGCGTGAGTCAGGCTTACCAGAGTGCGGTCGGTCTCCGGGTAGGCGATTTCCGGCCCCGCCGGCAGGGCCAGACCCTTGCCCGGGATTCCGATATCGTTTCCTTCCACGTACTGAACATTGATTTCGGTCGTGTTTTCGGCATTCCATCGATACCCGCTTTTAAGGCTCAAGCCGTAGTCCTCGAACTGGCTGTTGTCGATGTTTTTTCCGCCGCCGTCCTCGTAGCTTCCGAAGTCCCGTTTCGAACCGAACCCGTAAACCCAGTAATCCGGAGAGTTGAACGACGTGTCCCCGAAAACGGAATATCCATCGGGTTCGGACCCGAAACCCGTTCCCACGTGGGTCTTGAATCCGGCGTCGGAAGTAAACGAACCTTTTTTGGTAATGACGTTCACGACCCCTCCCATGGAGCCCGAACCGTACAAGGAGGAAATCGGCCCCTTGAGCACTTCGATGCGCTCGATGTCGTCCGGATTGACGAAGCCAAATTGTGCGTTGACGTCCGTGGCCGTGTTCACGCGGCATCCGTCGATCAAAAACACCACCCGGTTTCTGCCCAGCCCCCTGATGTTGATGGCCGAGCCCCAGGCGGAATCCGACGATTTTTCGACCCCTGGAATTTTCCGAAGCGTGTCGGTCACGCTGGGATCGCGGGCCTGGAACAATTCCCGCGATTCCAGAACCCCGGTACCCCCGGGAGTCTGGGAGACGGTGCTCTCCACCCCCCTGGCGGTGACGATGACCTTGTCGATTGCGTCAACCCCGGAAGCAAAGGCAGCCGGGATTTCGAACAGAAGAAAAAACAATCCTGCAACTATCGCTTCAAGTTTCAAACGCATATGCTCTTTTCCCTTTCGATTCGTTTCCGCGAGGCCATACCGCGATAATCGGGCCATCCCATCCAGTTTATGCGACATTGGTTTTCGATCATCTCCTCGAAAAAGTCCACATCGTCCCGCACGGAGCAAAAGAGTCCGTTTCCGGCCAGAAAAGACTGGTATTCCTTTCCCAGGATATACTTCAGGATTTCGCGCGCCTGTTCGGGCGCGTCCTTTTTGAGAAACGCCAGCAAGGGAAGCGTCAAAGCCCCTTCCTTGGGCCAGACCATGGCGGCGTTTCCATGGCGGAAAGTCCGGGCGAACGCGGGAAACACCATCCCCGCCATGTATTGTCCCGTATCGACGGCGTTGTTGATGTCCTGCGGAAGCATTTTTTTCCGCACCCGGGACGCGGCCTCCGCCCCCCGAGGTCCCATGAATTTTTCCATGTAGTAGGCGTACAATGCGGGCGCGGGTGTCTCCTCGGGCGGTATGACCACCCTGTCGCGAATATCCTCGTGGCACAGGTCGGCCCATCCTTCGGGAAAGGGGCGAGTCCGTTTGTTGGAGACGATGACCAGGGTGATCGCCGCGACCACTCTGTAGAAAAGATTTTCCTCCCGAAGTCCGGCCCTCGCCAGTTCGGGCCTCATGGGCGGAAGACCCGCCGGCGTTTCCGCGAATACGGAGTCCCCACCCGATTCCGCGAGTCTCGCAAGAGCGGAGGGATAGGCCGTCAGGGTCAAATGGGCGGTCTTGTCCTCCTTGCCGAATTCGTCGGCGAAAAACGCCTCCATTTCCGGATGCGTCTGGTGAGGCCGGACAACAATCCCCGGAAACATCGCTTTCAAGTCGCCGGTCGTTTTTCTAACGATATTGGGCGGAATCGCCAGTTGAATGTCAGTCATGCGCGTTTTCTCCTTTCAGCTGTTCCCCGTTTCGCAACCGATGCCTGATCCGGGTCACTGCGGCGTCGATCTTTCTTAAATCCATAAGAAACGAGATTTCATGGCCGTTGGTCTCCAGCACGCCGTTCATTCCGCCGTTTTTCATGACCAGCCGCCTCGGCGCCATGAGCATGAGCACGGGATCGTGCGTGGAAATCAGAATGGGCTTGCGACTGTCCGTCAGTATTTCCAAGGCGGCCAGCTTGTCGATCCCGGCGTTTTCGATTTCGTCGATAAGAATCACCGGCGAATCCGAAACGTAGGCGATATCCGCGATCATCAGCGCGCGGGATTGCCCGCCGCTCAGCACCTGGAGATTGGTTTTGGCGCCGATGGGCTCGCCGCTCAACATGTTGGCTTTCTCGAGGACCAGATCCACGATGCCGCTTTCGTCCTTCTGCCTGCTCCGAGCGTGAAGGCGCAAGAAGCTCTCCACGCTGCAATCCATGACGAAAGACGTTTTCTGGGTCAGGCGGGCGACAAGGCCGGCCTGAAATCCCGGGGAGCCGACAGGGCAAGCGCCGATGCTCACACGCCTTCCCGTGACGGTGTCCCCTTGCGCGAACTGCTCGATATCCGACAGCAACTCGCTTTTTCCCGACCCGGTAGGTCCTACCACGGCAAGGGTTTCTCCTGGATGGACGGTAATCCTTTCCACCGGCTCCCCGGTTCCATCCTTGCACGTCCCGGCGATTACAGTGACGGACAACATTTCCAAACCGCAATCCGGGGCGGTCGCACGCTCGTTTATAACCGTTTCGTTTAAAACCATGTTCGTTTGTCGCACCTCCCGATCAAATCGCGATTTCGATTTTCACCACGTTGCCGGACTGGAATTTTCCTCCGATCCTTGTCTCTCCCGTACAATAGGAGCAGACGGACGCCGGCATCGAATACCTCAGACGCAAACCCGATACCGCCGAGACGGAATCCCAGCCGTCGACGAGCCTCTTCAGAAGAATGCTTCCCGATCCCGTCAGGCCGTTCACCGGGAATATGGACGCCTTGGGATTGATCGTGCGAATTTTATGGGCGAACACCTCCTTTTCGGCTTGGGACACCATATCGCCCTTGGTAACCACCACGGCGTCGGCCAGGCTTAGAAGAGGCCCCATCTTTTCCGGGGCGTCCATGCCGCTCAAGTGATCCACCACCGTAACGGCCGGGACCGTTTCGATATGAGGCGCGCACCTGAGGCACAGGCCCGCGGTCTCGATAAAAAGAATCCTCGCGCCCTGCTTTTCTCCCCATTCGACGACCTCTTCCAGGTTGGATACGTAATAGTGGTCGGGACAGATGTAACCGCCCAGCCCTTTGATGGATGGAATGCCGACGTTTTCTCTGAAACGGACGTCGTCTCTCGTTGACAAGGCGTCGAACTTGGACGCCGCCGTCTTGACGTTCTCCTCTAGATAAAGCCGGACAAGGTTGGCGATCACCGATGTCTTTCCCGAGGATGGAGTTCCCGCTACGGTGATTATCTTCAATCCGTCGTTCGAATGTTTCATGGTCGATAGGTTCCTTTGGTTGTGTCGTCCGTCGTTCGACGCCGCATGCAAAAAAAGAGGCGCGACACGAGCGCTTGTTTGCGCTTCCTGTCACGCCTTCACTATCTTCGCGTCGATTTGAAACAGGACCGAAGATCGTAAGTGCATTCTCAAAACAATAGAGAAATCTAATTTACGGAGAGCATCCTAAACGCGGTTCGTGTTTTTTGTCAAGACATTTTTCGGGAACCAAATCGATAAATGCGCCTGCTCGCTTCGCTCCCGGTCGATCCGGGCCGCCGCCATCCGGTTTTCTTCCATCGATGGTTCGCGCGCCTGTCCGGTCATGGTTTCATTCTGAAGATCCGGGACCAGATGCGCCGGACGGGTTCGCTCGTCGGCGAGGGCTGCGTGAATGCCGACCAATATCCCCTTGGATTGAGAGTGCCGCGGCATTTTCCAAGAACCGGATCGATTTCCCGATCCTTGTTAAACGGGATATGGAAAGAGGTTTTCAATTTTTGTGCCCGATGATATGATTCTCCCGTTGACGACAACCGGGTGCAGCCCACGGAAAAAAAAGGTTTCGACATGACACACCGGGTTCGGACCGCCGTCGTAATCATGGGGTTCAGCGGGCTGGTTGCCGAGATTGTGCTGTTGCGCGAGCTGCTGATCGTTTTTTCCGGCAACGAGCTGTGCATCGGGCTGATCCTGGCCAACTGGCTGATTTTGGAGGCGGCCGGGTGTCTATTGGCGGCCGGCCGGGGCAGGGAAGGGTCGGAACCGCCGGTGGGGCGGTTTACAGTCATCACCATTCTGTTCTCCATTTCCCTGGTGACGGCCATCGTTTCGACCCGGATCCTCAAAAACCTGCTTGGCATGTCAATCGGCGAAAGCATGGGGCTTGCGCCCGTGTTTTTCAGTTCGTTTCTGATTCTGCTGCCGGTCAGCATGCTTCACGGCGCCCTGTTCACCATCAGTTGCCGGATCTGCGGGGCGTGCATGTCCCACGATCCCGCCGCCGCCGGGAAGGCGTATGTGTACGAGACCGTCGGCACCCTTGCGGGCGGCCTGGCCGCCACCTTTTTGCTGATACCCCGTCTGGATTCTTTCCAGGCGGTCGGATGGATTGCCGTTCTCAACATGGCCGCCTGCCTGGGGCTGCTGGTATCTTTCCGGAAAAAGGGGGGAGCCTGGAAAGCGTATGTGTCGGCGGCCGGGCTCGTTCTGATCCTGTTTGTCTTTCTGATTGGTTCCGGCCAGGCAGACCGGCTGCACCGCCTGACGGTCCAGGTCCAGTGGAAAAACCAGCAGGTGGTGCATTATCGGAACTCGCCTTACGGCAACATCTGCGTCACGGAGAATCAGGGCCAGTTCATATTCTTTCTGGATGGCGTGCCGGCTGTCCATACCCCGGTTCCGGATATCCAGGCGGTCGAGTCCTTTGTCCACCTGCCTCTTCTGGCCCATCCAGAGCCTAAACAGGTGCTGGTCCTGAGCGGGGGGGCGGGAGGGGTGATTCATGAAATCCTGAAACATCCATCGGTGGCAGCCATCGAGTACGCCGAGATCGACCCGTTGCTGCCAAACCTGCTCAAACGGTTTGCCACCCCCCTGACGGACATCGAACTGACTGCCCGAAACGTCGTCGTCAGTCCCGTGGACGGCCGCCTGCTGCTGAACACCACCCGGAACCGCTATGACGCGATATTCGTGGGGGTTGCCGAACCAGCCAGCCTGCAGGCCAACCGGTTCTTTACACGGGAGTTCTTCTCCCTGGCCCGGAACCGGCTAAACCAAGACGGAATCCTGGCGATGGGGCTGCCCGGCTCCCTGACCCACATCAACCCGGAGTTGACAAATCTGAACAGTTGCATCCATCATACCCTTCAATCCGTATTTTCCTGCATCCGTGTGTTTCCCGGCGAAGGCCGGCACCTGTTTCTGGCATCCGACGCCGCGGATATTCTGGAACTGGACACGGACCGGGTGATCCGCGAGCTTGCCCGGCGCCAGATGGCGGATAACCCCGCAGTGCCCCGGCACATCGAGCAGCACCTGCACCCGGGGTGGCAAAACTGGTTTTCCCGGTTCCTGGAAGGCGGTACCCGATCCGTGAACCTTGATTTCAGACCCTTGGGCATGTTCTACAGCATCGCCTACTGGAACTCCCTTTACGGAACCGGATCGGGCTGGTTTTTTTCCGTGCTGGAATCCCTGGACCTGCGGGTTTCGTTTCTGGCGTTTCTGGTTGTGCCCCTGCTTTATGTTCTGCTTCGATTCGCGGGGGCCCGGCCCCGGCAGGCAGGTGTTCTGCTGGCCGTGGCCACCTCCGGGTTCACCGGTATGATCGTGAGCCTTACCGTGATTTTCGGGTTTCAAGCCCTGCATGGATATCTGTTTTCATGGATCGGGATCCTCATCGCCGCGTTCATGGCCGGGTCCGCCTGGGGCGCCATGGTCGCGGCCTCCCGTCGGAACTCCGTTGCAGGCGACTGGAAAACCTTTATAAAGATCGAGCAGGGGATCATCCTTTTCTGCGCCGCGCTGCCCCTGCTGTTTTTCGCGGCCCGGGCCGGCTCGGACAGCTGGGTTGTTTTTTATGCCGTCCGGATGGTTTTCCCCGTAATCGCCGGCATCTGCGGTTTTCTGACCGGAGCGCAGTTTCCGCTGGCCAACCGGATCTGGCTGGAAAAAAGCGGGGATTCCGGCAGGACTGCGGCGCTGCTGTATTCGTCCGACCTTGCGGGAGGCTGGATCGGCGGCGTAGCCGGAGCCGTGGTACTGTTGCCGGTTCTAGGGCTGACCCGGACCTGTACGACCCTGGCGATGCTGAAACTGGCCAGCTTCGTCATTCTGGCCGCCGGCCCCGGCCTGCGGCGAAAGGAGGTTTGCAATGAAACATGAAAGGATTACCCCCTGCACCCAAAGACCGTTGTCCGGTTGTACCCGGAGACAATTTCTGGTCGCCGCCGCCAGGCTGGGTGCTTTGGCAGGCATCTGCGCCACTCCCTTAGGGGGCCTGGCCCCCGAGACCGCCCTAGCGGCCGACCCGGCGTTTGAACCGGCCTATCTGAAACTGCACCGGTCCGGCGAGCTTGCAAACCGGGCGGACGCGCTCTGGGCCGTCATGGAAAACTGCCGTCTCTGCCCTCGGCAGTGCGGTGCGAACCGGCTCCAGGGCGAGACCGGGTTCTGCCGGTCCCCGGGGACCGGGTTGGTCGTTGCGTCGTTTCATGCCCATTTCGGCGAAGAAAAGCCCCTGGTGGGCATGGGCGGGTCCGGAACCATCTTCTTCAGTCACTGCAGCCTCAGGTGCGTATTCTGTCAGAACTGGGAAATCAGCCAGCTTGGCAGGGGGGCCAGGCAGGACCATGAAGCGCTGGCCGGCATGATGCTTCGGCTCCAGGAGACGGGCTGCCACAACATCAACCTGGTGACCCCGACCCATTATTCCGCAACCATTCTCAAGGCCTTGGGCATGGCCGCGGAACAGGGGCTCCGCCTGCCCGTCGTCTATAACACCTGCGGCTGGGAACGGCTGGAGATCCTCGGTCGCCTTGACGGGGTGGTGGATATCTATCTGCCGGATTTCAAATACTGGGCGGACGACAAGTCGGCCCGGTTCCTGTCAGGCGCGCAAAACTATCCGGAGACGACCCGGGCGGCGATCCTGGAGATGTACCGGCAGGTGGGGGCGGCTAAGGAGGCGGCGGACGGCATCATCCGCCGGGGATTGATGATCCGGCACCTGGTGATGCCCAACCGGACCGCCGGATCTCAAGAGATCATGGGGTGGATCGCCGGACATCTGCCTAAAGAGACCTATGTCAATATCATGGCCCAGTACCGGCCCCTTCACAAAGCCTTCGACTACCCGGAGATCGCCCGGAAGATCACCCGGGAGGAGTACCGGGAGGTGGTCCAAAAGGCCCGGGACCTGGGGCTTGAAAACCTTGACGTTCAGGGTTTCTGGTGGCTCGGAGGCGCATAAGGGAGATGGCCGCACATACCGAACCTCAATCCGTTGCCCAAAACGGAAAGCCTCCTTTTGCCGTTATCCCTTGGGAAGGATACCTATGACTGGTTCGCAACCAAGTCGAAATCGACGAATCCGAAGCTTTGCCCGTTCCGCACGATAAAGAACTCATAGGCATAGCAGTCCGAGTGTCTGCGGTGCATCGCGGGCTCCTGCGCGAGCAGGTCGAGTACGGCCAGCGCGTCGGAGTCCTCGGCATAACGGCCGCGCATTTCCTCGATGCGAAGCTCCATCGGCGTATAGAAATCATCCCACCATGCCTCATCCGGCAACGTGAAGTGCCCGATCAGCGTGAAACCGCAATTCTCGATTGTTGCCAGCACGTCCGGAACCCGGCCCATGGTCGGATAGTCGAAGTCGAAGCTCGCCTTCACCTCGGGCGGCGGGTTCGCCTTGCGCCAGACCGCGTCGGTGAAGGCGAGATAGCCACCGGGACGCAACAACCCGCGGCAGACACGCAACGCGTTCTCGATGCCGATATTGTAGAGAGCCCCCTCGGACCAGACGAGGTCGAAGCCGACGGGCGGCAGTCCCGGGTTGGCCATATCGCCGACCATGGGACGAATCCGCTCGCCTAGCCCGCGCGCAGCGACCGTCGCGCGTAGCCGCCCGATGCTTGGAACATGGCTGTCCAAGGCGACGATGGTTCCTGATGTCAGATCGGCGAGATGAATCGTCTGCCCGCCGACGCCGCAGCCGAGGTCGAGTACTGCGGGTGCGGGCGGCAGATCGCGACAGAAACCAAGTGCCTCCGCCGCACAGGCGCGGTTGCCCGGCCCCTGCCTGGGGAGCGACTCGTAAAGCTCGAAGAAAATCCGCCAGAAGCGCGGCAACAGATCGTTCATGGATACGTTCCTTTCCAATGAAAGCATTTGCTCGCCTAAGAAATTCATCAACCTGCCATCTGGAGTCCAAATCAAGCATGAGCTGAACCTCTCTCTCTCGGTAATCACGCCAGACCTGTACGCCTCAATTGCCAATGCTTCAAGGGCTGATCTTGATAAATCTCCCCATCTATTTTGCATGCTGCGGACGACATCATCCGGTACGGAAATATAAAAATCCATACAAACTCCCTATAACACATACCGAACCTCAAATCGTTGCCCAAAACGGAAAGCCCCCTTTTGGCGTTATTCCTTGGGACGGACGCGCCCGGAAAACCTTATCGGTTTCGGTTCCCGGATTTTCATACGTCATCGTTGTTAAACGACGTTTTTGATTGACAACGGATTTTTAATTTTCTATTAGAACCATATCATCACAAACAAAACATTCATACGCTCGCGCGCTTTGAAATTACCGCTCCATTAATCCAACTCCCGACTCTAACTGGAGGGCTTGATTTATGAAGGAATTCAGTTTGAAACAGGTTCTGGAGCTGATGATGAAAACAGCCCCGTTTTTATTTTTCCGTTTTTTGATCTATTTTGGCATCACCCTGGCGTTTGTGATTGCAAGCGGGGTTGGGGCCGGGATCGGTTTCGGCTTGGGAATGATTGCGGATAACGGTCCGGCCGGCGGCATGTGGGGCGGCCTGGCCGGTTTCGGCCTGGCCGCCGCAGCGATGTTTTTCATCCGCGAGTATATGCTTTACCAAGTCAAGGCCGGGCACATCGCCGTGCTGGTCGAACTGGTGGAAGGCAGGGAGATTCCCGGCGGGAAAGGCCAGATCGAATACGCCCGGCGGCAGGTCCAGGAACGTTTCTCCACCTCGTCGGTGCTGTTCGGACTGGACCAGCTGATCAAGGGCATCCTCAAGGCCTTTAACCAAACGTTTCTGAGCATCGCGGCAATTGTGCCCATCCCCGGCGCCGCCGGCGTCACGAAAATTATCAACACCATCATCACCCTTTCTCTGACCTATCTGGACGAAGTCATCCTGGCGTATCTCATGAAAAACCGGTCGGACAATCCCTGGGCGTCCAGCCGCACCGCACTCGTCCTGTATGCACAGAATTACACCCGGTTTCTGAAAAACGCCGTATGGCTGGCCCTGTTCATCTGGGCGGCGACCTTTGTCGTTTTTCTGGCGGTACTGGCGCCGGCAGCCCTTCTGGTGGGACTCTTTCCGGGCACGGCCGGTCCTTTGACCCTGGTTGCGGCACTGGTCTTTGCATGGGGGATCAAACAGGCGGTGATTGAACCCATAGGCATGACCGCCTTGATGCAGGTATATTTCAAAGTGACAGAAGGACAGGTTGCCAACCCTGAATGGGAGGAAAAGCTGGCGCGGGTATCTTCCAAGTTCGGTGAACTTAAGGACAAGGCTGCGTCCTGGCCGGGCATGGAACAGGTACGGGCGGCGAGACGGGCGGCAGGACCGACTGACGTCTGAACGGTATCAAAAACAGGAGGCTTCACATGAAAAAGAGGTTGTTTGTTATGGTGCTCGCGGCGGTTTGCGTGTGTTGGGCTTTCCCGCCGGCAGCTGTTTCGGAAAACAGGATCGCCCGTTTTTCAGCCGATATGGTGATGACCGCATCGGACGGGACCCCGATCGGAAAATCCAGACTGTATATCACCCCGGAAGCCTACCGCATGGACGGCATGCCCATGGGGGCGGGACAGCTCGGCATGCCAAAGGAGATGACCATCATAGGACGTAACGACCTGAACAGGCAGTACATGTACAACCACGACAAAAAACTGGTTTTCGAGTCGGATATGGATGAGCAGGAAGTGATGGAACTGATCGGGTCCTACGAGAACATCGACAGCGAGGAAATTCTGGGAAAGGAGACTGTCAGCGGCTATCCCTGCGTCAAAAAGAGGGTGGTCGTCACCACGGAGACGATGGGGACTCCCATCACCCGAACGGAAATCATCTGGCAGTCGGACCGGTTTGACATGCCCCTGAAAATCCGGAACGAGGAGGGCCATATTTCCCATTTGCGGAACATCGTCACCAAAACGCCGTCATCGGAACTTTTCCGGCCCATTACCGGCTATAAAAAAGTGAACAACATCATGGCGGTCATGGGAATGGATTTGTTCGGCGGGGAAATGCCGGAATCCGAAAGCGGAGAAACCGGCTACGCGGCAGACCGTAAGGATTCCGCCGGGGATACCGGCCACCCGGATATCCGCGATATGGACCCCGACGGGATAATGGAAGCCATTGAAAAACTGACGGCGATCGCCGGGGGTGATCAGGAACAGCTGGCCCAGTTGCGCGAGGCATTGACCCACGCCCTGGAACTGTCCCGGCAGACCGATATGGATCCAGGCGCGGCCGATGGCCTGTGGCAGATTGTTCCCCGGCGACCAGGGGACCTTTCGGACCTTTTACTCTCTCAAGCTGATCGGGACCGATCCGGAACCTGCTTCTTCAGCGGTTGTATCCGTTGCGGAAACCGGCGGAGAGGCCGCCCCCGGGGAGATGGAAGACAGGAAGGACCGGACAGGCCCGGCCGGAGGGCTGTTGTTTTTAAACAGCGACTTTGAAGCAGGAGATCTGACCAACTGGACCCCGTCCGGGGATGCTTTCGATTTTCAGCCCACCAAAGGAGACAATCCAACGGCCCGGCGCCGAGGGCAGCCCTCCAGCCATCAGGGTGAATACTGGGTCGGCACCTATGAGAAATATCAGGGGGCCGCCGGACAGAAACCGGGGCAAACCCAGGGCGACAGGCCCACCGGTACCCTGACCTCGGCGGCATTCGAGATATCCGGCGATCGTATCTCCTTTCTCGTCGGTGGCGGCAAGTGGCTGGATTCGGTTTATGTGGCCCTTGCCGTGGACGGAAAAGAGGTCCTGACGGCCGCAGGAAACAACCATGAAAGCATGCGGCGCGTTATCTGGGATGTCTCGGCCTATAAAGGGAGGCTTGCCAGTATCGTCATCGGCGACCGGCACAGCGGTGGTTGGGGCCATATCAATGCCGACGATTTCAGATACGGGACCGGGGAATAATGCCCCGCCGGGATAGGAGGCGTTATTGCCGCAACAGTAAACATCAAATCGGAAAAGGATGGTAAGATGAAAAAACAGAATCATCGACATGGCTTTCACCGGATTCTCCAAGATCAAGGAAGAATCTCCACTGTTCGATTTCCACTCTTTGCCTGGATACTCGCGGCCGTTATCGCCGTGCCCATGCTGGGACCGAACATGGCCATGGGCCAATCCGATTGGCCCATGGACGACTGGCTCCAAAAATTAAAGCTGAACGGTTATGAATTGATAGCGACCGTCCAAGGCAAGGACGTCCCCATCCGGTCGGGGGAAGCATTCAAAAGATTGCCCGACGATCCGCCGCCAAAGTTCAAGTTGCTCAATGTCGCGACCGGGAAGGAGATCCCGATCGCCGCGGAAGGGGGAAAGCAGGAAGGCTGGGGCCGATGGATTTGGACAAAGGTCTGCGATGCGGCCGGCCTGAAGCCCAACTGCAACGGGTTCTTCAAGTAAGAAACGTATACGTCCAATTTTCACGATGCCTTTGGGTAACATAAGACGATTGGGACTGAATGCCTTCCCAATTGATAAAAATTCGAACTTCGGGATCGGCGCCGAACTGCGGCCCGAAACAGACCGTTTCCGACTTTCCGCGATCTTTGCTCATTCACTTTCCGCCTTGACGAGCGCCCGCCCTCCGTCGCAACATGTTGCGATGGAGGGCGGGCGCGGGCGGACTGGGCTCATTTGAGAATTGGAAAAGCCCCTGGTATTTTCGTTGACAAAAAGCGAGTTCCTATCTAGATAATACAGCGAGCAACTGACCCGAGTTCATCGGAGTTGGGTGGAAGAGGCTCTCAGAAGCAGATAGCGAATCCGGGTGAATAATCTGACAGTATATTCTATTATCACGCATGCATTTGATGGATGGCCAACAATTTGCCCGACATGAGAATGTTGAGTTCCAAAATCACGACTCCCCGGACTTCCGAAACCATCCTGCGGGAGAGACTGCTCGCGTCGATCAAACCGCCCAAAGGAAAGAAGCTCACCATGGTGGCGGCGGGTGCGGGTTACGGCAAGACGACCCTGGCCGCTCAAGCTCTGTCTCATTGGGCCGGGAAGGCGATCTGGTATCGCCTGGATGCTTCGGATCGGGATCTGGCGACCTTCATGAGCTACCTCGTCGCCGGGATGCGGAAACATCACCCGGAATTCGGCGTCGAGGTTCTCGATTATCTGAGTAAAGTCCATAATCCGGCCAGTGAATCGGGCCCCGTGCCCGCCATGTTCCTGAGCGAGCTGGAAGAGGTCTGCCGGGAAGAGCTGATCATTGTTCTGGACGACTACCACACCGTACATGAAAGCCGGGAAATCAAGGAATTCATGGAAGCCCTGCTGAGGGATCTCTCGCCCTCCGTCCACCTGGTGCTCACCAGCCGTTCCGAGCCCGCTCTACCCCTCTCGAGGCTTCGGGCGATGCGGGAAGTGACCGATATCGGCGAAGACGATCTGGCGTTCAACGCCGACGAGGTTGCGCGGTTGTACTCGCAGATGTTCGATTTCTCCTTGGACCGCGCCGCCATCCAGGCCATTTGCCACAAGATGGGCGGCTGGATTTCGGGTTTGATCCTTGTCTGTCATTCTTTGCGAGGGAAATATGCATCCGAAATCGGGCCGAGCCTGATGAGCCTGCGAGGCTCTCGACGAGCGATCTTCAATTATCTGGAAGAAAATGTGTATGGCTCGATTTCTCCCGAGCACCAGGAGCTTCTGATCAAGACATCGATTTTTCCCCGCTTCACCCCGGCCTTTTGTGACGAGCTGCTGCATATGGACAACTCCGCCGACGCACTGAAGCATCTCGAGGACAATCATCTGTTCACTTCTTCCATAGACCGGGAAGGACGCTGGTATTTCTATCACCAGCTCTTTCGCGACTTCCTGCTGACCAGGTTGAAAGAGAAACTCGATCCTGAAGCCATCGTCAAGCTCCACCGCGATGCGGCCCTGCTCTTGGAGAGCAGCGACGAAGAAGATGAGGCGGCGGGACACTATATCCGGGCGGGAGAATTCGAAAGGGCATGTCGTCTGCTGGAGGGTGCGGGAAGGAGGCTTTTCCGAGAGGGAAGATTTCAGCTTCTCCAATCCTATCTGGAAAGGGTGCCGGCGGAATTCCTCGATGCGCATCCCTGGATCCGGTTTTACCAGGCGCAGTTGGAAGGGCTTTGCGGCAACCCCGAGGCCGCGGTGCGCAAATACGATAAGGCGCTCGACCGGTTCGTCGGACGGATGGATGGGGAAGGCGTCCGCAACTGCCTGGTCGAATCGGGGTTGATCGATTTTCAGATGGGGGAGCTGAGCAAAGCCCGGAACAGGTTCGAAGAGATCCTCCATCAGCCGGATCTCGACCCGAAGCTGCAAGTCGAGGTTCTGGGATACATGATTTACATTCTGTCGCACTTCGGGCAAATGGAGGAGGCAGACCGTTGCTTTAAGGAAGCGGTTTCTTTGACGAACACTCTGAAGGACGAGCCGCTTCGCTATCGATGCCTGATCTGGCTGTACTACTACAGAGGCTTCCACTTTGCTTTCGCGGGGGAGTACAGCAAAGTGCTCGAGGCGGCGGAAACTCTGAAAGCGGTGTCCGGGGGGACCGAGCCTCACGGGACTCCCATTGGCTATTATCTGCTTGTGTCCATGGCCTGCTACCATCTTCAGATGCATTCCAGAGGCTTTGAATGCGCCAGAGAAGCCCTGATCCTGCTGAAGGAGGGGCGCCCACAAGGAGTGAGCCGCGGCGCGAGCATCTCAGCCTGGCCCTCCCCGCGCGTGTCGCCGCGTGGTGAAAGAGGTTTTCCCGATGTGACCGGGTGCTGGCTGCTTGCCTATGCCGCTCTCAACGGGATCGAATCGGGGAATGCGGCCGGAGCTTTAGAGGATGCCGAAGAAAGCTTGAGATGCTTCCGGAGGATGCGGTGCCGCTATGGCGAGGCCTTTGCCTATTGCGTGCTCCACGAAGTGCACTACAAATCGGGCAACCGCGCCGCCGCCGAGCGTTGCGCCCGCTCCGGAGTGGAAGCGGTGAGGGGGATGACCACGCCTTCGTATGAGGCTCTGTTGAGGCTTAGGCTCGCCAGGTCTGTCGCCGAAAAGGGAGAATTCGAGGAGGCTTTGCAGTTGTTGAACGATTCCGATGGGCGGGTTCGAGAGTTCATGCATCCGTTTGGGCTGAACCTCCTGCTGGCGCGCATCCATTGGTCGCTCAACCGGCATGCGGACGGATTGATCCACCTGCTCTCCGCCCTGGAAATCAGCCGTAAGCGTCGCCTGGATTCGCTGCTCATCTCCGAATCCCACTGGATCGTTCCTTTGCTGGTGGAAGCGTTCTCTCAGGGTGAGATGCAGGCCTATATCAGTGAACTCATTGGCAGGATGGCCCCTGAAGCCCGCGGGCGCCTGAAGCTTCTGCAGCAAAGCGACCGTCTGGGCATGCGCCGGGCCGCCTCCCATCTCTTTGTAAAACTGCACAACACCTCCACTCCCAGCTTGCAGATCCACCTGTTGGGGAAGTTCCGGGTTGTGAACGACGCCGGCGAGATTCCCGGTTCGGCCTGGAAGAGCAGGAAAGCAAAGACCATTTTCCAGTATCTGAGTCACGAGCGGCGCCGGGGTTTCGTGAACAAGGAGATCCTGATGGAACTCCTTTGGCCGGAGGAGGACCCGGCGTTAACGGCCAAGCGCTTCCATGTCGCCCTGGCCTCGCTGAGAAAGACGCTTCAACCCGGGCTCGAGAGGGGAGTCCCTTCAGCTTTCATCTCCCGCAATGGGGATGCCTACGGATTGGACGCCGGTCCGCAGGGGTGGGTGGACGTCGAGAGGTTTAAGGAAGAACTCGGGCTCGCCGGAGAAGAGAAAGACCCGGAAAGATCCATCGTGCATCTTCTCAACGCCGAATCCTTTTACGGCGGGGAACTCATGCAGGAGGAGCCCTACAGCGAATGGCTTCTCGAACCAAGAGACAGGTGCAGGATGGATTATCTGCAATTGCTGAAGCGCATCGCGGCTTATCATGAGCATCGGCGCGATCGTGCTCGAGCCATCGAATACTGCACCAAATATCTCGAAGTGGACCCGTACGCCGAGGACGTTTGCAGAATGTTGATGAGCCTGTACGGCGAAATCGGAGACAAATCCGGGGTGGCCCGGGTCTTCAAGCGATGCAGGGAAAACATCGCCCGGGAACTCGATTGCGGATTGAGCGACGAAACCGAGCGGTTGCACCGAAAGCTGATGGCAAGCTGATGCGGTTGTATGAGTTGCCGCCAGGGATTGCCGCAAATTTTTTCCATTCCGAAAAAATCCCATTCGAACCGATTTTTTAATCCGAATTTAGTTCGCAATTAGTTCGCGAATTCTAAGCTGGGGGCGAAACTCACAATAGCTGCGGCGGGCGCCCATGACAGCATGCATTCGGCGTGCATCTCCCGCCGCGTTCGATGAATTGCAGAAGAAAGGAGAAAACGATGGAGCAATGCTTTTTCCAAAGGCCCCTCCCCTTTTGGTTTGTCAGGAGAGGAGCTGTAATCGGCACCCTCCTGGCTCTTCTCATCGGCCTGGTCGCCCAGGCTTCCCATGCGGATCCGAAACGGGGCGGCGTCCTGCGGGTGGCGGACGAAATGGAAGCCATGGGATTCGACGCCATCAAAGCAAAGCCCCCTGCCGGAATAGGAGGCTTGGCCGGGAACCTGGTAATGGAGCGGTTGTTCGAGGCCGATAAAGACGGCCGGCTGATTCCGGTGCTGGGGCTATCGGCCATGTCGTCGACCGATGGGAAAACCTGGATCATTCGTCTCCGGGAAGGCGTGAAGTTTCATGACGGAACCCGTTTCGACGCCGATGCCGTAGTCCATCACTGGGATCGAGTTCTGAAACCGGAAAACCATTACAGCGGACGGATACTCCTGCGCCCCATCACAAAGGTTGAAAAGAGCGGCGACTTTGAAGTGCGCTTCCATTTGGAGCACCCATGGGAGTCGTTCACAGCCGTTCTGGCGTCTCAGCGAGGATTTGCGGCCCTGATTCCATCCTCCAAGGCTGTGGCGGAAGACCTCCAGAATCGAGCGCCCGTGGGCACGGGCCCTTTCATCCTTAAAGAATGGAAGAGCGGAGATCGCATCCTGTTGACTCGGAATCCCCATTATTGGCAGGCGGGAAAACCCTACCTCGAGGAGATCGTCCTGCGAGCCATCCCGGATCACGAGACCCGCTATGCGGCGGCCGTCTCGGGCGAGGTGGACCTTGTGATCACCGATCGTCCCAGTCATGTCAAGAGCTTGAGCGAAGATCCCGAATTCGCCTCGATTCGAAGCGAGCCCGACGGCGCCTGGATATTGGCTATGAACACGACAAAGCCGCCTCTGGACGATGTGCGGGTCCGGCGCGCCATTGCCCATGCCTGGGACCAGAAGCAATTCCTGAAAGTCTGCTACAAGGACACCATGAAATACACTGAAAACTGGTACGGGGACGCACTCCACTGCGAGGAAAGCGGCTATCTCCAACAGGATCTCAAGAAAGCCTCCGCCTTGATCGCCGAATACGGAAAACCGGTCGAGGTGACCTATTATCACACGCCATCCAACCGGGGGCGCGAGGTCGGCGAGCTGTTGCAGCAAATTCTGAAGCCCATCGGAGTCGCCGTTGCTCCGGTTCCCAACGACTGGGCCGCGATCATGCAGTTGATGTTCAGCAAGGAGTACAACATGGCCACCTGGAGCATTCCGGGCACGGATGAATCCGAAGCCTACACAATGTCCGCATTCCATTCCCAAAGCCCCTGGAATGTCACGCGTTATTCAAACGAGAGAGTGGACAAGCTGCTTTTGGAACAGCGCATGAGCATGGACCCGGAGGAGAGGAAAACCGCCTTCTGCGAGATAGCCAGGCAGGTCAATCAGGACGCCCCGTTTCTCTACCTGTGTGCGCCGATTCACTACGCCTTTGCCCGCGCCGATCTGAAGAACCTGCCGGAATGGCGGCATGGCTTCCTTCATCTGGCCGATCTCTGGATGGAACGATAGGTGCTCGGTAAGGGATATGAGATCCACATGAACCATCAGCCTGACGCAGATTCCTTCAGTACGCTCGTGGCCCGTTTTTTGGGCGGGCGATTGCCGGAAGAGATGGCTGCGGCCATCTCGTTCGAGGCTTTGCCCGCCGATGTGAAGCGCTTCATCATGCGCATGCTCACCCTCATGCAAAAAGCGGATTTTCCGGCAACGGACATCACCCCCGTGCTCATCTGGCAGCTTTCCAACATTATCCCCGGGTTCCTGCCCTGCACATGGGACGGCCGGGTTCCGCCACTGACGCTCGCGCGGCGAAATGCAAGGATCGACGCCTACGTGATGCGATACAACCGGCAAGAGCCTTTGGTGAATCCGGTGTTTGTGGACATGGGCTGCGGGTTTCCGCCCGTCACCACCTTGGAGTCGGCGTCCACGCTTCATGGCTGGCGCGTTTTCGGAGTCGACAGGTCCTTTTCCGAATATGCGGTCTATGATCCTGAAGGCAATTACGCCTGTTTTGACGCTCAGGGCATGTTTCAGTATTTTCAGCCAACCATGAATCGCGAGAGGATTCGCATGTACCGGAATGTGGCGGAAGCCCGGTCCCGATTCGAGAAGGTGTTTAAGGAACTGCATCCGTTGCTTCGCGGGACGCCGGGTCAAGCCGGCGAAACCGTCGAAAAGGATGGGCACAGGCTCGTTCGCCATCTCATTCGGAGCTACGAGGCGCCCGGGCTCACGTTTGTCGAATCGGAGATGGAAAATGTGCAAATCCCTCCTGCCCACGCGATTCGCTGCATGAACACCCTGGTCTATTTCGATTCCGAAGCCCGGCGGCGCCTGCTAGTGAAGGCCGGCTCGCATCTGGTCGACACGGGCATCCTGATCACGGGCGCCAACCTGATGAGCGGCGCCACGTGCCGATACCTTGTTTACAGAAGAGCCGGCAACCGCCTGGAGCCGGTGGAATTCGCGTTCAGTGCGGACAATCTGAGGTCCACCAATGTCATGCCCTGGTACACTTTGCATGATGACGACCCGGAAGCCCTCCTGCTTGCGGGTGCGATCCGGCGCATCCGCGCCGACCGCTCGTTCTGGCCGGTATTCTCTGGACGGTTGGATGAGTCGATGGCACACTACGGCCTGCTTGAACGCGGCCCCAACGGCTTCCTTCGTCCGCCGAAAGGAGACGATCTCGCGCTGGACTTTTCGGAAAGGGCGGCCCGGTTGTGGCGGCAGATCGAGGAGGAAGGCTTCTCCGACGGGGCCGTGGCGGCGTTGAAAAGGGCAGGCATTGCCGCCTGGAAGAATTCGGTGGGAGACATCGCCTTTCGACCCCACCTTCAGACTTCTATCCTCCCGGACTGGAGATGATTTGACGGTCACGGCATTTCTCCGGCGGAAGCTGATCCATTTTTTCCTGATCGTCTTGACGGTGTCGGCCATAACCTTCGCCATGACCGACGCCTTGCCCGGAGACGCCGCGCAGGTCTTCACCGGCCCGGAGGCAACTCCCGAAGCTGTTGCCGCAATCCGGCAGGAAATGGGACTGGACGCCCCGGTGATCGTCCGATACGGTCGCTGGCTCGGGCGCGTCGCAACGGGTGATCTCGGCGTCTCCATGGTCACCCGGGAGCCGGTCTGGGACGCCCTGACGGCCCGCCTGCCCGTCACCCTCGAGCTGTTGCTGCTGGCCCAAACCATGGCGCTGGCGCTGGCCGTTCCGGCTGCCATTCTCTCCGCCGGGAAGCCGTCCGGCGCGCTGGACCGGGTCTTGACCACGATGGCTTTTGCATCCATTTCCCTGCCGAGCTTCGTGACCGCCATCCTGCTGGTGTTCCTTTTCGTCTTGCGCCTGAAATGTCTGCCGGCAACCGGCTTTGCGCCCCTCGCGGAGGGGCTTCCGGCGAACCTGCGAAGCCTGCTGCTGCCCGCTCTGAGCATTGCGCTGGTGGAGTGGGCGATCCTTTTTCGAGTTCTGCGAAACGATCTGATGGTCACTCTGGAGGAAGACTTCATCCTGCTGGCGCGCTCGAAAGGACTGAGCAGCGCTCGCGTGTTGCTCCGGCACGCCCTCCCCCCTTCATCTCTCAACCTGCTGACAGTGGTCGGACTTCAGATGGGTCATCTCATCGGCGGAGCCCTCGTGATTGAAATGATTTTTGCTCTGCCGGGCGTCGGCCGCCTGCTTGTGACGGCCGTCTATTCCCGCGATGTCCTGATGATCCAAGGCTGCGTGCTGTGGATCACCCTCGGATACGTGACCATCAACCTGATCGTGGACGTATTGTATGCCGTGCTGGACCCGCGCATTCGACCGGAAGGCGCTGCCGGTGCTTGACCGCTTCCGCATCGGAGAATTCATTCCATTGCGGCTGCCGGCTTTCTGGCTGCCGCTGATCTGGATCCTGCTCGTGATCGTCTGCGCCGTAACGGCCGGGTGGCTGCCCATAGCTCCGCCCGACCTCATGGACCTGGATCATCAGCTTGTTCCGCCGGGGACCGCCGTCGAAACGCCCGTCGAAGGGGATGCTCCGTCGGCTGCCCGAAAGCGGGTCTACTGGCTCGGGACGGACGCCCTGGGTCGCGACGTGCTTTCGCGCATCCT
>CAYOVG010000055.1:0-24711 GCA_964407285.1 uncultured Syntrophobacteraceae bacterium | reverse complement strand
CCGCGCGGTCATCTACCGGTTCCCCCGGTAATTCAGGATGTTCTTCCGGCTCCACTGCAGCTTCAGACCAGATCAGACCTCCCTGCTCCACCTGTTGCCCAACTTCCCGGTGCACTCGGTCTTTGTCTGATTCCACCAGCAACTCTCCCGATTCCGCAACTTCCAGGCGCTCCTGCTCATCCTCTGCGACGGCTGCCGGGTTCTTCTCCTCTTCAAACCATCCATGCTCTTCCGCCTGGCGGGGCTCTCCATTCCCTACCCGTTCCAGGTGTTCCCTGTCTTCGGAATGTTGCTCCCGCTGCTCCTCGGAATCCTTCTGTTCCCAGGCATCTTTTTGCTCTCTGGCCTTCCTGGAATCTCTGGCCCCCCTGTGGCCCCTTCGTCCCCTGGACGACCTGGCGCCCTTGAACTCCCGGCGTTCCTTCGGGGCGCGCGGTTGTTCCACCGATTCTCCGGATTCTTCAGGTTCGGCCGGCAATTCCTTCGCATTCTCGGCCTCCTCAAGATCCAGCGTTTCCACGACATCCTCTACACCGGAGGATTCCTTGGGCTCCTTGTGATCCTTGCGTTCCTTCCGGTCCTTTGAATCTTTGGAGTCCTTGCCCATGTCTTTCGGCTCTTTGACGTCTTTGGCCTCTTTCGGGACCCACTCCAACTTCCCCTCATGCGGCAGTATTCCCGGAACGCCTTCGATGTGAATGGTCACGCCGTACTTCTCTTCCAGGTTGATCAGGTCGTTGCGCTTCTGATTGAGCAGGTAGTTGGCTACTTCCGGGGAAAAGATGCCCTTTACGGAGGCAATATCCTTCTGCACCAACGTTAACCATATCTTGCGAAGATAACATAGCGCCGTCGCATCGGCGGACCTTACAAGGCCTGCGCCCTGGCAGTGCGGACAATCCTTGTAGGAGCCCAGTTGGATATTGAGGCCGATGTGCTGCCGGGAAAGCTCCAGGAGGCCGAAGCGCGAGATGCGGCCGATGGTCACCTTCGCCTTGTCCTCCTTGATTTCGTCTCTCAGCCGCTTCTCGACATCCCGAATGTGCCGCCTATCGCGCATATCGATAAAATCTATAACAATGAGTCCGCCAAGGTCTCTCAACCGCAGCTGCCTGGGGATTTCGGTCGCCGCCTCCATGTTCACCCGGTAGACCATCTCCTCGAGTTCGTCTTCTTTCTTGGCGCGCCCCGAATTCACATCGATGGTCACAAGGGCTTCCGTCGGCTCGATGACCAGGTAACCGCCGGACTTGAGGTATATCTTCTTCTGAAAGATCTGTTCGATCTGCCCCTCGATATTGTACTTGGCGAATATCGGACCATCATCCTTATAGAGCTTAACGGTCCGTTCGTGCTTGGGGCTGACTATCCGGAGGAACTCCTTCACGCTGCGATAGATGTCTTTATCGTCGATGAGAATGGATTTGATGTTGGGATTGAAGTAATCGCGCACCACCCGTATGGCAAGGTCCCGTTCTTTGTAGATGAGAGCGGGCGCGGGCGTTTCCTGGACCCGGCTCTTGATATCCTCCCACACCCGCAGCAGGTAATTGAGGTCTTTCTGGATCTCGCGCTTGGGGCGGTCTTCCGCCACCGTCCGAATGATAATGCCGAAGTCCTCCGGCACCTTGAGGTCCCGGGCAAGCTCCTTGAGCTTTTCCCGTTCCGCTTCGTTATCGATTTTGCGGGAGACCCCCCGCTGGTTCTGTCCGGGCATGAGCACCACATAGCGGCCGGCAAGCGAGATATAGGTGGTCAGAACCGCTCCTTTGTTCCCTATCTCTTCCTTGACCACCTGCACCAGCACTTCCTGGCCCGGATGGATGGCGTCCTGAATCCTTAGATGGTTATGTCTCACCAGATCCTCATCCACCTGGTAGTATTCCGGGTGGATCTCGGAAAAGGAAAGGAAGCCGTTGCGCTCCACGCCGTATTCCACGAAAGCGGCTTGAAGGCTCGGCTGGATATGAACAATCGTTCCTTTGTATATGTTGCCGACGAATTTTCCCCTGGAACTCGTCTCGATGAAAAACCCGTTGAGGAGTTGACCGTTTACCAGGGCCACGCGGAATTCCTCGGGGTGAACCGAATTGATCAGTAAATGTTGCGTATTTGTCATTTTGCAGCCTTGCTGTTGCGCTGCTGGTAGAGATGCTGCTTAGCCTGATAGAGGAAGGTACGTATCGCCGCCTCCCTGTTGGGTTGAAAGGCGCCGTCATAAGGCGTGTCCAGGTACGGGATCTTCATCTCGTGCAACATCGGCTTGACCACCGACGAACATATGGTGCTGGGCATGCATGTGAACGGAAACACGTTCAGGATGCCGTTAAACCCATGTTCCGCGTAGACCAGAGCCCCGCCTATGCTCAGCACCGCTTCAGTGCCGATATCGAAATGGAAAAGCCGGTCCTTATCCAGCTTACGCACGATGGAATCGATGCTGTGATCCTTCTGCACGTCCAGATGCCGCAGCACCCGTCCGTACACCTGGTCTTCCCGCCATCTCTGATACGACCTCTCTATCCTCAGGGCAATCCATTGAAGGGAAATCTCCCGCACCAGCCCGTAGTTACCTCTATGCCAGGCAAGCCGCCATTGGCGCTGCAACTTCCTCGATCGGTCGTACCCCACGTAATTCACCCATTCTCCAATGGAGGCATCTACTACTTCCGCTCCAAAGCGTTCGAGTTGGCGAATGAGATTTTGATTGGACTCCGGGTGGGAACGCAGGTAAATCTCCCCGATGATGCCTATGCGGGGGCGCCGCGGCTGTTGGGGATCGATGAAGGATCGAGCAGTTGCCGCAATGTCTTCCAGCAACTCGTAAAGTTTTGTGAAGTTCAAATCAGCCCCCACGGTCTCGATGAGAGACTCCATGGCGGCCAGGGCCTTCTCCATGAACTCGTCGGTCATCCCGGAACGGAGTTCGTAAGGACGAACCCGCCATACGATGCGGTCCAGCACATCTCCTATCAGAGTAGCCACGTAGGCAAGCCGTCGAAAATATCCGGCCATGCGATCAGGCATCAGTCCGGCCGCCGCATACGCATCCCTGGATGACATGTAAACAATTGGTATATCTTTAAATTCTTCGAACCGGTCGAGGACCAGCCGATGCATTTTGTTGTACATCCCGAACCGGCAGGGTCCTTCGGATTCGGGTAGGAAGTAAACGTAGCGCTCAGGTGAAAAGCCGGGGCCCAGCCGCTCCTTCTCCTTTTTCAGGTGGTAGAGCACGTCTCCCAGCGTTACCTGACAGGGAAAGCATTCCTTCCCGGAGGTGAACTCCTTCCCGAGGGCAAGTCCTTTGTAGGTTTCCATCACCACCGCATCGACCCCGAAGGCGCGAAACGATGCCGCGAGCACCCGTGCCCCGAACGGGGCCATACTGGGGATCAGCAGGGTCTTGCCGGTAACGGCGAATTGTCCCACACGTGTCTTGAGACGATTGAAGTGCCGGCCGTCTCCATTTTCGGAAAAACCCCGGCCGGTCCCATTATTGGTATCCGGTATCCGTACGGAACTGGAGCTGATCATACCGACATCACGCTCCTTCCACGCACAAATGGTCGCGCCGCACAGGCTCAATTGGGCATGACGGGCATGAGCGGCGTTTTTCCTGCAAGTTCTTCACCACGTTTTTGTAGGCTTCCATGCGTGTCAGAAGTCCGGCGACGGCGCTGTGCTCGTCCATCTCCAGTATGAGCGATGGTTTCTCCTTGAGAATGTGCCGGTAGAAATGTTCGATGAAGGAATCCGCGCCGCAACTGAAATTAGTCACGTGGACGCCGTACCAGTTCGGAGTCCGGGCCACGAGTTTGGCGGCCCGCAGTATCCTCGCGCCCAGTCCCCAGTACATCCTGGGAAAATCGCTCAGATCCACCGAATCCAGATCCAGGAAATCGAGCGGCGCCGCATTGACTCCGAGTTTTGCAAGGTGTTTCCCCACCTGGAGATTCAGGCGCTCATCGTAGAGGTTGTAAGGCCTGCCCGTGATGATCCAGACCGGTTCATCAGGAGACGTCCGGTTCAGAGAATCCAGGTAATCCCGCCCGATGCGTCTCAGTTCCTCCCGAAAACGAACCTGATTGTCCCAGGCCTGTTCGACGGCCTTTCGGAGCCGGTCCCGGCTCGGTCGCAGATTCCGCGGCAGGCTGCGCAGGAGCGGTTCCACCATGTGTTCGGGGCCATCCTTCAAATACAGCGTTGGACGAATGGACCGATCATCGGGGATGCGGAGCGCGGCTCGCACCATGTACTGCGAACCGGCGACGAAGGGACACAGGGACCCCTTCTCCCGTTCATCCGCGGTGGGTACGCTGATAACATTGGGAAGGAAGAGGTATTGCGCCCTTTCGAGCAGGTAGCGGGTATGTCCGTGGAAAACTTTCACCGGAAAGCAAGTCTCCGCGGTCATGCATTCCACGCCGCCGAGTACGATTCGGTTGTTGGTCGGAGGACTAACCAGGACGGTGTATCCCAGCTTCGTGAAGATGTGCGCCCAGAGAATACCCAAGTCGAGAGAATGCAGAGCGATAGGTATGCCGACAACCGGAGCGGAGCGGGCCATACCGTCATGCCTGCGACTATCCGGTAGCGTTCCGCCGGCGGAATCTCCCCACAGGACACCTTCCCGCGCCAGTGTGCCTTGAAAAAGCTGCAGGCGCTCCTGAAACAGGTCCCGCCGCCGGGAGTCGCCGTTCAGGCCAACCTCGTAGCGGCCACAATCGCCTCCCCAGATGCTTTTGCGAGCACCAAAATCGTACACTTTCAACTTACACTCATTGTGACATTTCTTGTCCGCTCGACACACAGTCTCGGTAAATCCAACCTCCAGGCGGCTCAATTCTTCCAGGTCACGACCACCGCTCCCGTTGCCGCCGAAGTCGCGCGCGACGCCGCTGCTACGAAACATCTCCCGGACAGCCAGCGCCGCTCCGTATGCTCCCATCACCTCCCGGTGTTTCGGAACGATGAGGGGCCGGTCCAGGACCCTCTCGAAAGCGGCCACGATGCCGCGATTGAGGGACGGTCCTCCCAGGAACATGACGCGCTTTCCAATATAACGCTTTTCCACCACGCGATTCAAATAATTATATACTATAGCATAGCATAAACCCGCAATTAAATCGTCGCGCCCCGCCCCCTTTTGCGCATAGCTCACCAGGTCCGATTCCATAAATACGGTGCAACGCTCCGCAAGGTGGATGGGACTCGACGCGGAAAGAGCTATCTCCTGAAACTCCCCGACGATATTGATCTTCATCTTGCCGGCCAGTTCATGGAGAAAGCTCCCCGTGCCCGCGGCGCACACCTTGTTCATGTCGAAATCGAGCGGATGGGTCCGTTCGATCCGGATGTACTTGGAATCCTGTCCGCCGATCTCGAAGATGGTGTCCACCTCGGGATCGGCCTCGACGGCGCCTCGGGCGTGGGCCGTGATCTCATCGATGATGAGATCGGCGTCGAGGAAGTCACCGACCACATTCCTGCCGGAGCCCGTCGTGGCTATGGCGACCACATGCACGCGGTCTCCCACTTCGGAATTCAAAATCCCCAGAAGCCTGCGGGTAACTTCAATGGGCCTTCCCTGTGTAGGGACGTAGCACTTGTGGAGGATGTTTCCCTCCTCGTCCAAGAGAGCGTACTTGGTGGTCGTGGAACCGATATCGACTCCCAAAAACGCCTTCACCCGGCCGGCGCGGCCGGCGGCATTTTCCATGCCGTCACGATCGACCGGACCGGCAGGACCAACCTGACTGCTCTGATGGAACTCGGTATACCTGAGTTCGAGTCGCTCGGCCCTCGGAAAGTCCTTGCTCGAACGTCCGGCATAGAGGTCCAGGAGAGCCGGATCGACTTCATTCTCCCACCCTTCCCTGATTGCCCGGAGCGCAACGCCGAGCGCCCCCAACGAGGTATGGTGGGGAGGGACCTGAATCTTCGGGAAATAACGCCGGAAGGCCTTTACCTGGAGTTCATTGGAAGCCATTCCGCCGATCATGACGACCGGTTCCCGGATCTCTTTGTTGGCCACCAGGGTGCTCATGTAATTAGCCGCGTTTCCATGGTGCAGTCCGGCAATGATGGCCGCCAGGGGCTCCCCTTTATTCTGGAGGTGGATCATGTCCGACTTGGTGAAAACGGTGCAACGGCAGGCAACTGGAGCGGGATCGGCGCTCGTCAACCCAAGAGCGATGAAATCGTTCAGTACCTGCTGCAGCTTCTCCTGGTTCATGTGGAACTCGGAGCCATAAAGAGACTGAGCCAGCCGTTCGGCCTGCTGGTCGATGAACGATCCCGTTCCCGAAGCGCACGGGCCGTTCATGTTAAAGGATTCCAGGCGCCGGCGCTCCCCCTCGTGAGCCAGTTGAAGAAGAGAAGCGTCCTGTCCTCCCATACTGATGATGGTGCGCACCCCCGGAACGATGCGGGTGGTCCCCAGTACCTGGGCAATGGTTTCCACTTCATACGGCGCGGAGAGGATTTCGCTCAAGAGCTGCCCGTGCATCCCGGTAAAGGCAATGCATCGGATGTCCGACCTGGATTGCGCATTCGGCTTCAATGGACCGAAACGGCTCGAGACAAGGTCGAGAAGCCGCCGGGTCTCTTCCTGTACCAAACCGAAATGCCGAAGATAGGGAGCCTCATACACGACTTGTTGTCGCTCGTCGATCACCATGCAATTGATGCTCACCGAACCGGCATCAACCCCTACATAATACGCCATAGACTCATCCTCAGATTCATTCCGTCGGGCGCTAAGTCCATACCGCTCGCCACAGGTTTGCGTCGCCCGCCTTTATCGCTGAACCTTATAATACGATTGTTTGAGCAAATGATCAATATGTGATTCCATCATGCAGTAATTCATGCAGTTATTCACTCCCTCTCGCTGCCGGAGAAGATAAGCACGCTTACAGCGATACACCACAACAATATCATTCATTACTCATGATCGGACTTCTGACCTTATGGAGGGTGCGAACAGGTGGAAGCAACGAATGCGGCAAGGCAAGCGGGTAACAGGGGATAAGAGAATGACCATGGACGACGCCGGCTGGAGGGCGCCGCGGATTCCCGGAATTCAAATGCATCGGAAGATCGGCCGTTGGAGCGGGAAACGGGATTTGAACCCGCGACTTCAACCTTGGCAAGGTTGCACTCTACCGCTGAGTTATTCCCGCTCAGCGACAAAAGTGAAGATACTGAATTGGGGATGGAAAGTCAAGCAGAAAAATTCATTGCTGCGAAGCGACATCGATCGTCACCTCCGGCCGACCGCAAGAACCGCTCTCCCAAAGGGATTCAGCACCGCGGTCCGGTCGGACGGATGCCCCCCCCGCAGAGCGCCGGGACCATTCGGTGCTCCGTCAACGATTCCCCGGATCAAGCATCTTCAGGTAGATCAACTTGTGCTCTCCAGGAGCATGGAAATCCTTCACGATCGCCTCCTCGGCGTATCCGAGCGAGCGGTACAACTCCCGCGCCGGCTTGATCCGCCGCCTGGTGGAGACTTCCGCGTAGATGCGCTCTCCTCCCGACTCCGCTATGATTTGCCCTGTTCTCGCCACGAGTTCCCCGCCGATTCCCATACCGCGGAAATCATCTTCAACGCTCACCCAGTGCAAACCGTAGCTTCCCCTTGTACAAGGAATGGGACCGAAACAAGTGAACCCGACAACCCGGCCCGGCGCTTCCGCAAAAAGGAAGTGGCGCCCGCTCTCCACACCCCTCTCCAGGTATTCCCGCACGAACCGGACCGCCACGTCTACTTCATCGTTACTGAAAAAACCCGTGGACATGACGATGTCCCGGACATGGCCCGCATCGCCCGGCCCGACTTCCCGGCGGTAAACGAGTGACGCCGGGTCCGCGACTCCGTGCTTCGATGTCTCTCCTCCAGGATGGATTTTGTACTCGTGGGATTCCAGCACTGTCCTCATCGTTGCTTCTCCTTGCCGGCGGGACCGCCACCTTTCGCCATTTCGGTTGGTGCGCGGAGCCGCGGGATACGAATGGTGTGTCCGCGGATGGAAGGCCGCCTCCTATACCCATTAATAAGCTCCGGAGAACACAAAGACAAGACGCCGCGCCTCGTTCAGTCGGCCCCTCATGGGGCACAAAACATGCATCCACCCCGCCGAGAGATCCTTCGGACAGTATTCACTGTCAGTTTTGAGTTGATTCAGGCCCGTTTGTTGGCTAGAAATCACGTGGCTATTTCCATCTATCACTACGAGAGCGCAATAGGGGAAGAATTTGGTATGCAAGATACAAAATCGGTATCTCCTTCGGGCATGAAGCGTAAAGTCTTTAGATATCTCCATCCCTATCGATTCGCGTTCATGGGAGCATTGTCGCTGGTTTTCATCATAAACGGCGCGGAACTGCTGAAACCATGGCCGCTGAAAGTCATCATCGACAGCGTGCTCAGCGGGAAGCCGGCGGCCTGGGCCTGGATGAGAGGGCTCTCGAACGAGCATCTTCTTCTGCTGGCGTGTGCAGCCATGATAGTAGTGTACGTCCTGGTGGGGGGACTCAATCTCCTCAGCAATTATGTGACCATCAAGATAGGCCAGACCATGGTCAACGACCTTCGGAGTCAGCTCTACAGCCATCTTCAACGCCTCTCCCTGGCGTTTCACAGCAGGAGGCAGGTGGGAGACCTGCTGTACAGGGTGACGGCCGACACATACGCCATCCAGAGCCTTACCATGAACGGGGTTTTCCCCATTGCGTCCGCCGTCGTTCTCCTGGGGGGGATGTTCATCGTGATGTTGCGGATGGATTGGGTGCTCACCCTGCTCGCCATGACCGTCTGTCCGGTGCTCTACCTCACCATCACCCTCATGACGTCGAGGATTACCGCCGCCGCCGAGCAGGCCCGCGAGCAGGAAAGCGAAGTGTACTCGGTAGTGCAGCGGGGGATATCCGCCATGCGCATCATTCAGGCCTTCACCAAGGAGGAGGAAGAGCACAATAAATTCATGACGGCGAGCAGGCAGAGCCTGGGGGCCAGTCTTCGCCTTTACACTCTGCAGACGTTCTATTCCGGCGTGGTCAACGTCGTGATGGCCCTGGGAACCGCTTTCTGCGTCTGGGTGGGGGCCCGCCACGTCATGACCGGCGAACTGACGGTCGGCGAGATCGTCATCTTCACCACGTACCTGGCCTCTCTGTATGGCCCCATCAATAATATCAGCCAGACGTGGGGCGTTCTCCAGGGTGCGAAGGCGGGCGTGCAGAGGGTTTTCGAGATTCTCGACATCGAAAGGGACCTCGAGGACGGTTCAAGAGTGTTCAAGGACCGGGCGCGAGGCGAAGTCAAGTGGGAGGGAGTCGCCTTTCACTACGTCTCCGGGCAGCCGGTGCTTCGGAACGTCAGCCTGCACGTGAAGCCCGGGCAGAAAGTGGCCATTGTCGGGCCGACCGGTGTGGGCAAATCCACGCTGGTGAGCCTCCTGCCCCGTTTCTACGACCCCACCGCGGGAAGTGTGAGCATCGACGGCGTCGATGTGAGGGAATACCAGATCAAGTCCCTGCGCAAGCAGATAGCCATGGTGCTTCAGCCGCCTCTCGTATTCCCCATCACCATCCGGGAGAACATCGCATACGGCCGCCCGGAAGCCCGCATGGATGAAATCATGAACGCCGCCCGCCTGGCTCGCATTCACGACCACATCGTACGCCTCCCCAACGGGTACGATACGGTGGTCGGAGAGCAGGGGGGGACGCTATCGGAAGGGGAACGGCAACGCATCACGATCGCCCGCGCAATCCTGCGAGATGCGCCCATTCTGATCCTGGACGAACCCACTTCATCGGTTGACGGGGAAACGGAAGCTCTCATCATGGAAGGACTCAATCAGTTGGCCGAAGGCCGAACTACATTCATCATCGCCCACCGGCTCTCGACGGTGCGACAGGCTGATGTGATACTGGTCCTGCGGTCCGGAGAAGTAGTCGAACAAGGCGCATTCAACGAACTCATCAACCGTGACGGGTACTTCGCCTCCCTGTACCGGGCCCAATTCAGTTCGGACGACCCGGGGCAACCGGTAGTCCTTCAGCATAACGCAGTGTAAGCGGCGTAGGAGTTCCGTCGCTCCTCGTTGCCGGGGCATGCCCCGGCAACGCTGCCGTCTTAGACAAATGAACAGCGGGAAACAGGAAGGGCAACGGCGAAACGTTCCCCACTACCGCAGGTGTTCAGGCGGCGGATACCCGGACGGTGAGCGCAATGAAGCCGCGCCATTCCTGCCCTCTCCCCGCCCGGCCGCCGGCATACGCCCCCCCAATGCCCCGGCTGATTCTTCAATGTTTCAGAACCTCTTGATGAAATGTTCAAGACGCGCTAAAATCTTATCCATTTTACAATTTGCTGCGGGAAACTGAGAAATCAGGGGGAACGATGTACTCGAAAATGCTGGTCCTGCGATTTTCCAGGGAAATCGTGGATAAACCGATCATAACCAACCTGGTTCGAAACTACGATCTGAACTTCAATATTCTCAAGGCCCATATCAATCCCAGGCGGGAGGGAATGGTGGTGCTGGAGCTGAGCGGCAACCGGTCGGATTACGAACGGGGCATCCAGTATTTGAAGGATGTGGGAGTCCGGATCGAATCCATCGCCCAGGGTATTCGCAGGGACGATGAGAAGTGCTATCAGTGCGGAGCCTGCACGGCTGTATGTCCGACCAGCGCGCTCTACATCAAGCGCCCCGAGATGGAAGTGCATTTCGAACTGGAAAGGTGCAGCGCCTGCGAGATGTGCGTAAAGGCGTGCCCGGCAAGGGCTATGATCGTGACCTTTGATCAAGCGATGGAATTCTAATTCTAATGTGCGGCCGGGCGTTGGTTCGTTTGCGCGCGAACTTTCGCCGTCAAGCGCCGGTGAGATGCCGGATGCTGAAGAAGAGCACGGCGCCTTGTTGCCTGTCTTTCCCGGCCGGCGTCCGGAAACAGGTAGCCGGCCATCCAATAAATAAAGGGAGGAGCTTGGAAGATGAATTACAGTGACAAAGTCCTGGATCATTTCATGAACCCGCGCAACGTTGGGGAAGTGGAGAATCCGGATGGAATTGGACAGATAGGCAACGTCAACTGCGGCGATATCATGCGGATGACCATAGCGGTAACCGATGATCGCATCACCGATGTCAAATTCAAGACCTTCGGTTGCGGCGCCGCCATCGCGGTCAGCTCCATGGTTACCGAAATGGCCAGGGGGATGTCGCTGGAAGAAGCCGCCGCAATCAACAGGGATGATGTAGCCACGGCGTTGGGCGGACTCCCGGACAGGAAGCTCCACTGTTCCAACCTGGGAACCGATGCCTTGAAAGCGGCGATAAACGACTATTGGTGCAAAACAGGCCGACCCGAGAAAGTCGTGCCGCTGGAGGACGATCACCAGGAACACCATGATGATTCAGCAAGCACCTCGTGTTGCAGTAGCGATGAGCGGGGGAGTGGACAGTCTTCGGGCGGCGGCACTGCTTAAGCTTGAAGGATATAATGTTTTCGGCGTCCACATGCACATAACGCCGGATTCCGTGGGGGA
Source organism: uncultured Syntrophobacteraceae bacterium (assembly GCA_964407285.1). GTDB lineage: Bacteria > Desulfobacterota > Syntrophobacteria > Syntrophobacterales > Syntrophobacteraceae > CAYOVG01. The sequence continues at coordinate 13,145 of CAYOVG010000055.1, read as the reverse complement.
TGGGAATTTTGGACCATCCGACGGCCAGGACCGGGAAGCCGGCTTGCGAGCGCTGGCTTCCCGGCTGGACATCCCCATCGAATTCGTCGACCTCAGGGACTCTTTTGAGAAGACCGTCATACTGCCTTTTCTCGAAGCCTACCGCTCGGGCCTGACCCCCAATCCCTGTGTCGTCTGCAATCCTCGGGTGAAATTCGGCATCCTGATGGACGAGGCCCGCCGGTTGGGAGCGGACCGTCTTGCGACGGGCCACTATGTCAGGCTTACCCGGCCCGACTCGAGTTCCGCGCGTTTCCGGCTGCACCGCGCCGTCGACTCCGGTAAGGACCAGTCCTATTTCTTGTACGGCCTGGCGCAGGAGCAACTCGCCCATGCGCTCTTCCCCCTGGGTGGAACGACCAAACTCGAAGTGCTGAAATGGGCGCGCGAAGCCGGATTCGGCTCCCTCGTGCCCGAGGAAAGCCAGGAAATATGTTTCATCCCTTCCGGAGACTACCGGCGGTTCCTTCAGGAACGGCTCGGCCTTCCCGGTTCGTCCGCCGCAGGAAACATTGTCGATATGGACGGAAGCATCGTGGGGAAACACCAGGGCATCTTTTCCTACACCGTCGGGCAACGACGGGGACTGGGAATTGCTTCCTCCGCGCCCTACTACGTGGTGCGCCTCGACCCGGCTTCCAATACAGTGCAGGTCGGCCGCAACCGGGACCTCTTCCGGAGCGGGTTCAATGTCGATGGGGTCAATTGGGTTTCCATCGCCCCTCCCGGCGACCCCGTGCGATGCCGGGTGCGGATCAGGAATCAGCACAACCCCGCGGCCGCATGGGTAACTCCCGCCGGCGAGCGGGAAGTGTCCGTTCGTTTCGATGAACCCCAGCGCGCCGTCACTCCGGGACAGGCGGCGGTCTTCTACCGGGACGGCCTCTTGCTGGGAGGCGGCGCAATTAAGAAGGAATGAAATACCCAGTGAAGGACTCCCCCACGCCCGAAACCGTCCGGAAAGACCGGCCATGAAAACCACCGTCGCATTGGAAACCCTGGGCTGCAAGGTGAACCAGTACGAATCCTCCTTCATAATGGAGGCGCTCCGGGAGGCGGGGCTGCAACCGGCGTCGTTCCGGGAACGGGCGGACATTTATATCGTCCATAGCTGCGCCGTAACCTCCAGGGCGGCCTTCGAGACCCGTCAACTGCTCAGAAGAGCCGAGAAGCTCAATCCCTCGGCGCTGATCGTGGCGCTGGGATGCGATGCCCAGGTGGAATCCGCGCGGCTTGCCTCGGAAACGCCGGCCACACACATACTCGGAACGGAAGAAAAACTGGACATCCTGCGCCGGCTGCAGACGCCGGCAACCGCATCCAATCCCTACGTGGCTGTGGGCGACTCCCGGCTTTGCACGGAATTCACGCCGCTTCCCGTCTCCGGCATGCTGTCGGGAAGGGCCAGGTCCTTCCTGAAAATACAGGACGGGTGCGACTCCTTTTGCTCGTACTGCATCGTGCCCTACTCGCGGGGACGGAGCCGCAGTCTCCCCGCCGTCGACGTCCGTTCCCAGATGGATCGCCTGCTGGCTTCCGGCTACAGGGAGGTGGTGCTTACGGGTATTCATCTCGGACAGTGGGGAAAGAGCTTCGCCCCCCGGCAGCACCTCGCGGACCTTCTCGCCTTCCTGCAGACCGGACCGCTCCCCTCACGGATTCGGTTCAGCTCCCTCGAGCCGCTCGAACTGAGCGCGGACCTCCTCGAAAGGATCGTTTCCATGCCTGAGATCTGCCCTCACTTCCATATCCCTTTACAGAGCGGAGACGGCGAAATTCTGGAGCGCATGCAGCGGCCCTATACGCCCGCCTATTACGAGGAAACCATTCTGGCCTTGCGCCGCATTTTTCCGAGGGCCGCTCTAGGGGCCGACATCCTGGTCGGATTTCCCGGCGAAACCGAACGCCATTTCCAAAACACCTTCGACCTGGCGAAGCGGCTTCCGCTGACCTATTTCCATGTCTTTCCATTCTCCCCACGGCCCGGAACCCCCGCTGCATCGTGGCAGGGCCGCGTAACGGGCGGTGAACTGAAACGCAGAACCGGTCTGCTTCGCGAACTGGGACTCGAGAAGAAGCGGGCCTTCCAGGAACGTTCCATCGGCAAGTGGATTGAGGTCCTGGTGGAAACCGAAGTGAAACCGGGATTATGGAAGGGTACGTCCGAGAACTACCTTCAGACGGTCTTTCCCGCCGAGCGCCCCCTGCTGCCGGGAACGCTGGTGAAGGTCCGTCCGACCCGCGCAAAGGGAGCCTGCCTCATCGGAATTGCCGACATGTAGCCGGAGATCGGATTCGAATTCCGGAGGTCGGAATGGATTTGTCCGACTCCCGACTTCCGGCTTCCGGCTTCCGTTATCCGCCCCTGCCCCCGGTCTCCGTCATCCGTTCACCGCAGATAATCCGGCTTCAGGATTTTGAAGTCGTTGACGTGGAAAAGCGCCTTACCCGTTCCGTCCACAACGTTCATATTCATGCTGGTATGCCTGGTCACGCGGATACGGGCCCCTTCGAAGGCCACCACGGGAATGCGCGACGACCTGACCAGCTTTATAGCTTCCGAGATTGCCTCCCTGGCCTGCTCGTTATCGGTGACGAGCACGATATTGTGCATTTGCCGAAGCGATTCCATTGCACCCGGAGCATTGCACCTGAAGAAGTCGCCGTACTTCGTACGAAGTTCTTCAGCCGTTTTCAGGGGAAGCGCCATGACGGAGGCGTCGCCGGAAAACGTGTTGATGGAAACAGCTTCATCCTTCATGAGAATATGGTATACCGCTTCGGTCTCCAGGGCCCCCTCAATGTGATCGCTGCCCGAATCGATGGTGATCCGGGAACCGTCGATCACAATCTCGGGACTGGATCCATGAAACACGAAAAAGGCGACCAGGAGCAGAACCACACCAATGGTAATGTTCTTCCGCATGGCGGAAATACTCCTTTCTCCCATCCTCCATATTGACGAGCGTCAATTTATAGTCTATATTCCCATTCACCAATACAGAAGGGGCAACTCATGAAAGAATTCATCAAAGTAATGAAAGCGCTTTCGGACCCAAATCGGGTCAAGATCCTCAAGATGCTTCAGTTCAAGTCGATGTGCGTCTGTGAGATGCAGGCGGCGCTGGGCATCGCTCAACCGACCGTCTCCAACCATCTGAAGGTACTCGAGGATGCTCGCCTCGTAAGCTACCGTAAAAGCGGTCTGTGGGTCAACTATTACCTGACCGACGGTGACGACAATCCCTATGCCGCGACACTCCTCGGGAATTTGCGGCACTGGCTGAAAGACGACCCGGAAATCGCACGGCTCCTGAAAGACCTCCCGTCTATTCGCCGGGAAGACATCTGCAGGAAGGAGCCCTCATCTCAACTGCCGGCATCGGAGGGAAATAGAGCATGACCGAAAAGGACATTACGCAGATCAAGGTGGGACGGTTCAGTATGAGCATTATCGGCATAAAGCAGGTCATCCGGGAGATGGCCGGGACCCATGCCGGTAAATCGGACGAGGAAATCGGAGCGGAAATGCTGCGGCGACTGGAGAAAGACAACTACATTTCTCCGGGTGCAAAGGAAGACTACCGGAAAGCGTTCGTGCGCGAATTCCGCAAGTCTCTCGGCCAACCTTTTACGGAGGATGTTCCGGAAGTGCTGGACATCAAGGTGCTGGGTTCCGGTTGCGCCCAGTGCCGCAACCTGTCGCAAATCGTCATGGATGTATTGGCGGAATTGAATATGACCGCGGATTTCAACCATGTCACGGAAATGAAGGAAATCGCCGGGTACGGCGTGATGGGGGTCCCGGCTCTCCTCATCAACCGTAAGGTCATGACGGTGGGAAGCGTCCCGCCGAAGGAAAGGGTCAAGAAGTGGATCTTGGAGGCCGATGCATCCCGGCAGGCAAAGAAAGGGTAAACGGGTGAGTGATGGAAACACATGAGGAAAAGGCCTGCTGCTGTGCGGCAGGGGATTGCATGAATGAGGCGGCGACGAAGCCGGATACCGCAAAACCGTCCGTTGTGAAGTATCTTCTGTCCGGCTTGTCGCTTCTTGCGCTCTGGTGGTTGGTCTACCGAAATCTGGCGCCGTTTTCGAAGTACTTCACGTACGAAATCCTGCGGCTGCCGGCAAACAGCCACTTCGGCGCCGCCGTCGAATTCTTCGTCTACGACACACCGAAGGTGCTCATGCTTCTCACCCTCGTCGTATTCGGCGTAGGCGTGGTCCGGTCCTTCTTCACTCCGGAGCGCACCCGGAAAATACTGGCGGGAAAGCGCGAATCCGTCGGAAATGTGCTCGCGGCCCTGCTCGGCATCGTAACTCCCTTCTGTACCTGTTCGGCGGTCCCGCTCTTCATCGGTTTCGTTACGGCGGGAATTCCCCTGGGAGTGACTTTCTCGTTCCTCATCTCCGCTCCCATGGTGAATGAAATAGCGCTGGTGCTCCTGTACGGCCTTTTCGGATGGAAGGTTGCCGCCCTCTACCTCGGCACGGGACTCACCATCGCCATGGTCGCGGGCTGGACGATCGGAAGACTGCGGATGGAGCGCCATCTCGAAGAATGGGTCCTCGAGATCCAGGCTGGAGAGGCGGTGTGCTTCGAGGACGCCATGTCCTGGGAAGAGCGCATCAGGTACGGTCTCGACGCCGTTCGCGACATCGTCGGCAGAGTGTGGAAGTACGTGGTGTTGGGCATCGCGGTCGGGGCCGGCATTCACGGCTACGTTCCCGAGGGATTCATGGCCTCGATCATGGGAAAGGGCGCATGGTGGTCGGTGCCGGCGGCAGTGCTCATCGGCATCCCCATGTATTCCAATGCAGCCGGAATTATCCCGGTAGTGCACGCCCTCATTGGAAAAGGGGCCGCCCTGGGGACGGTGCTCGCTTTCATGATGTCGGTTATCGCCCTCTCGCTTCCCGAGGCGGTTATTTTGCGCAAAGTGCTCAAACCCACCCTGATCGCCACCTTCTTCGGAGTGGTCGGCGCCGGGATCGTGTTGGTGGGGTTCCTGTTCAACATCCTCATCCACTGATGAAATGAAATCGAAGTGTCGTACTGTCGTAACATTCCAATCATATAATTGGTGCGTTCAAGCAGGGCGCACCCGGAAAGGAAGATGGCGATGATCATCAAGGTGCTCGGTCCGGGATGCAAGAAATGCCATGAAGCGGACAAACTGGTGAGGGACGTGGTTGCCGAAGCGGGTTCGGACGCCACCGTGGAATATATTACGGACATTGCGGAAATCGCGAAGCACGGCATCTTCAGCACTCCCGCGGTCGTTGTCGATGGAACGGTCAAGTGCGTGGGGAAGGTCCCTACCAAAGCAGAGGTAAGGGCCTGGATCGGGAAGTGATTCCGGCGGCGGGGCGCCGGGAAAACCCGGCGGAAGCCTGAAGCGTGGACGGATGGGCAGGCGGAAGCCTCAGAGGAGGAAGATGATGAGTAATGATCGGGTCCTGTTTCTGTGTACCGGCAATACCGCTCGAAGCCAGATGGCCGAGGCTTTTCTCAGAAAGTATGCCGGCGACCGTTTCGAGGCGTACAGCGCGGGACTGAGGCCCAGCGTCATCAATCCCTTTACGGAGCGGGTGATGCGGGAGGCGGGATTGGACCTGTCCGGACACCGCTCCAAAGGCTTCAAGGAATTCCTCGGCAAGATGAATTTCACCTACCTGATCACCGTCTGCGCCGAAGCGGAAGCGAATTGCCCGACCACATTTCCCGGTATCAGTTACAGGCTTTCCTGGCAGTTCGAAGATCCGGCGACGTTCGAGGGACCGGAGGAGGAGAAGCTCGCGAAATTCCGGGAGGTGCGCGACCAAATCGATGCCCGCATCAGGCAATGGGTCGAAGAACAGCGCGCCGCGGGGTAGATGTTCCCGCACCGTCGTGGTCGAATGAAGGAGATGACAGGGACAAGGGAGGAGACTTACTTCGAGTTGCGCTTCCCGACCTGTCATCTCGAGTGAATCGTCTCCATCCCGACTTGCCGGAGTTTTCCCCTTTGAAGCCGATTCCTTCTTCAGAAACGGGGAGGTGAAGCCGCCGGCTCACGATTTCGCGTCAGTCGTTATTTAATCTCGACTTTCATGGAGAACGCATCCGCCCGGTTCTCTCTGCCTTCCCAAACCCTGTAGTGGTAGAATTCGAGTTTCGTTTCCCCGGCCTTCTTCGCTTCAATCAGCCATATTTTAAGTACGGGACCACCTACTACGGCCGTCGCCCCCTCCTGTCGCCGACGCCCCTCGGCTTTCTCGCTCAAGACTTCGAAATGCGCCGTGTCGAGGTCCTGAATCTCCCACACATACCCGGCCGCGCCCAGCTCTTCGAGTTCGACCCGAATCACGTCGCCGGACCGGACATGGATCTCTTTGCCATTGAACCACTTATTCACCGTCAGCGTTTCGCTTCCGAAAGAAGTGGGGACCCCGATCAAGAGGAGCAGGGGTGGAAAGAGAAGGAACGCCTTCCATGCAACCATTTCGACATCACCTCCTATCCGCGAACGCATACGATGGGCAGTCGCCGGTTTTCCGCCGGCGGCGTAAATTGTCCCGCGCCTCGTGCAGCAAGACAGCGCTGGTTGTGTTCCTCAGCTTCCCGGCAAAGAACCGCTGCAGGGCAAGACCGCGTCCCGTCAAGGCGGATATGGTCGCTATAGACGGATTTCAATACAAAACCTCATTCTCAATGTCCGAGGGCGGGGCTTTCATGGGACAATTTCTTCTTATCTACAGGCATTTCGGCACTTTCAGACACATGGCCGTCAAACGGCATGTTGAAATTTTTCTTTCCGAGCCCGCAGACCGAGCATTCATGCGGATCGTATGACACGTTTACGATGCTTTCATGGGCTGTTCGTGGCGCTCTTACGAGGTGCTGAACCCTTGTTTTCGGTCTCCGAAGGCCCCAAAATCCCTGAAAACACCACCCATAACGAGCAGATTGACCACAGATCTTTTCATGCATTCATTTCGGCCACTAGGCCGAAATGATCGGAGTGGTTCGGGTTCATGCACTCTACCTTGAACTAACTCATGATCGTCTCGTAGAGGTCGCTCAGCGCTTTCAGGCCTTCCTTTCCGCGCTCCACCCAGTTGCCCTCTTCGGCCCATCGTTTGGGCCGGGATTCGGAAACACCCGTCTTCACGTAAATCTCACTGAAGGTGAGTCCCTCGTAAACGTACATTCATTCGGCTTCCTCACGAATCTCCCAACGAATACTCCCGGTTTCCCATGGTTCCATCCCTCCGGTTCGGATGTGATGTTTGAGGTTGATGAAGTTCGTCCCGGTGACGCCCACCGGTAATGAAAGCAGTACAGCAATACCGGTGTTCAATGGACCCGGACGTGCATCACATGGCTCTCCATTTCGAAGAACAACCAGCGGGAACATGCTAATAAGAAAGTTGATTCCAGTCAATTTGAAGAATTGAGAACCAAAAAGAAAATTCCCGTGCAAGCCTTTCAAATGCAAGTTCTACATCAGGAAAGCTACGGAATTGGATTCGCAGTCCAAATCCGGAATCCAGTCCTGCATGTTCTTGGAGTATTCCGGCCTCATCGGCGCTTGTTCCGAGATTACCGATCTTGTCCAACAACCCGCGACCGTGTGCCTCGCGGTTACGTTGAGGAATGGGAGGGCGTTCCATGGGAGGAAGAACCTGGCGAAATCTCTCCGTACGGGAAGTCCCGGCCAGTATTAAATGGCGGCGTGCATCACGCTGATGGCGATCGGCCATAATGGCTCACCTACGGGATGGCGGGTGGACGTTTTTGCAGCATCTTACGCTCTTCGAGCATTTCCTTGACATCCATTAACGTGAGGGTACCGTGATCGCTAATGATCGCGCCTTTGATCGTTTCTTCGGCGGCGCGGGCTATATCGGCGTAGCTAAGTCCCTCCCCGATAGCGGCAAGTTCATCCCAATCAACATCGGGCAGTTCGAAGTTGACCATTTTGGTTCTGAACAGCGCAATAACCTGTTCGCGCTTCGGCAGAGTATAGTCTATGACATCATCGAAACGGCGGAATACGGCATGATCGAGAAGCTCCGGATGATTGGTGGCAGCAATAATAACGCTGTTGGATTTGTCCTGCTCTATGATTTGAAGAAAGCTGTTGAGAATTCGGCGAATTTCACCGACATCATTTGAAAAGCCCCGTTGCGACCCTATCGCGTCAAATTCATCGAAAAAGTAGATGCCGCGGATTTCGGATACGGCATCGAAAATCTGCCGCAACTTGGCTGCCGTTTCTCCCATAAATTTGGTGATGAGCGCATCCAGCCGGACGAGAAACAGTGGTATGCAGAGTTCCCCAGCAAGTACGGACGCAGTCAGTGTTTTTCCCGTACCCGGCGGCCCGACGAGCAGAAGCTTTCGGCGGGGGAAAAGCCCATGCTGACGGATCTTGGCGAAGTTGCGCTGCTCCTTGATAATCCGCTTTAGTCTCGTCTCAACGGGCTTGTCGAGAATCATGTCCGACAACCGGGCCTTCGGGTATGTAACCTCCAGCAGATTGGCGAGTTCCCCACGCGGCAAACTGATGGGTATGGTTTTTCTCTTAAAAGACTCCGCCGATTGGCGGGATTTTGCCGCATCGATCAGTGCTCTCAGTTCTTCCGCCAGTTTGCCGTGCCCCAATTTGGCTTCATGGGCGGCAATCTGCATCGCAACGGAGAAAAAATGCGTATCGTCGCCGTCGATATGCGATTTAAGAAGAGCTTTAAGTTGTTCAGCACTGGCCATTGCCGGTTTCCCCCAAAGGAGACCATGGTAGTCAACCACGGATTGTTCTGTTATCATACCTTATGGCTTGAGAATGAGTAAAGAGCAATCAATATGGTCAACAGCGGATGCACGGGAACCCTATCACGCTATTTAATCTCGACTTTCAGGGAAAACGTGTCCCCCCGGTTTTCCTTGCCTTCCCAAATCCTGTGGTGGTAAAGCCTGAGTTCCGCTTCTCCCGCCTCTTTCGCTTTGATCAGCCATATTTTGAGCACGGAACCACCTACGGCCATCGCCCCCTCTTGCCGCTGCCGCTCGGCGGCTTTCTCGCTCAAGACTTCGAAATGCGCCGTGTCGAGGTCCTGAATCTCCCACACATACCCGGCCGCGCCCAACTCTTCGAGTTCGACCCGGATTACGTCGCCCGATCGGATATGGATTTCTTTCCCATTGGATGTCTTGTTTACCGTCACCGTCTCGCTTCCCAAAGCAGCGGAAGCTCCGATGAGGAGGAGCAAAGGCAGAGAAATAAGAAATACCTTCCAGCCGGCCATTGCGATATCACCGATAACCGGATCAGGCGACTTTCCCACCCTGCCGGAAGTTTCGCCGTCTCCGGGAAGCGCCTTGTATGTTCGAGTTGAGTACGATTCATAAATGGCTCGGCGTTCGGCCTCCGTGAGAATACCGCAAAAGGGGCTGGACTGGCGCAGGCGGGTAGCCCGCTCGGAGCGTTCCTCCAGAAATTGCGCGACTTGATCGACTGGGCCTGTAATAATCCGCGCCCACTCCGCTAACGCATGCGACGGGCTGTTGCCTGCTTCCTGCCAACGGCGCAAATTGTCCCGCGCTTTGTCCAGCAAGGCAGGGTTGTCTCTCACCTTCACGGCAATGAGCCGATGCAACGCTAGACTGCGTTCGTCAAGGCGCATATGATCGCTATGAACGGGTTTCATAGCCTGTATCCAGATCTTCGAGAGGCTCATCAAAATCTTTCGCCGGTGTAATCAAGCCCCTGGCACTGCCCAATTGAGGTTTTTCCTTCTTTCCCGTGGCATGTGTAAGTCTTACAATCGGACGCATGTCTTTGGAAATGACCGCATCTTCACCACCGGCGGCAAGCTCGACAAGCTCCGGAAAGCGCCCTTTGGCCTGTTCGATGTCCACTTTGTCATTTCTCATTTCTTTCAGCAGTCCGAGCCCGATCGCCGGATTCAAGCGGGCCACAGTCGCGAACCAACCACCATCACAATACATTAACTGGATAGTTGGCTGTAAACTGTCTGGTTATCGTGAAAATAGGGAAAAACCTGGGGCGTTTTGTCAGGATTTCCGAATTGGGGGCGGTGGTGCAGCGCTCGGTCTTCATTTCGCCTGTTTTGAGCCTGATGGAAATCCCACTCCGGCTGAGTTGACAGGTCGAGATGGTAAAGGTACATTAATAACAATAGTCCGTGCGGGGAATTAGCCTCGATCATTGCAAGGAGGCATCGGGCAGGAAGATCGAAGAAGCCCATGTTTTTCCATGGGGCTTGGGATAGTGTACTACCGGGGGATGCCGATATGTTGGAAGTGAGCAATCCCCATGACGGATGCTTCAAGGACGTCTTTTCCCACAAGCACGCACCGTGGATTTCCTGGTCCGCTATCAGCTTTTGGTGCTGAACATAGCGGGCATCTAGATATCCAAAGGAATCCTTGCTCTTAAACACATCTTCAGCGTGCGCTCCTTTGCCGGCAGCGCATTTCCTGGCTGATACAAGATCGGAAGAACAGGGTCGAGTATGAAGGCAACCACTATTCGAAAGAAATTAATCGAGGAAATCAGGTCAATTCCGGAGGACATGCTACCGGAACTCTATCATTTTGTCCAGCATCTAAGGCTTCAATCGGAAACGCCGTCGGAAAGAGGCGGACAGATAATGGCTTTCGCCGGTTGTTGGCAAGATATGCCGGATGAAGAGTTCGGACAGTTCTATTCAGAAATTGCCGAGCGGCGTAAGGATTCTTCAAGGAGGCGGCATCTTGAAGCCTGCGATGATTGATACGGATATCCTGTCCATGTTCTTTCGAAATGACCCCAATGTGAAGGCTCGCTTCCGGGATTATCTGCAAGAACACGGAAGGATGAGTATCAGCATCATCACCTACTACGAGATTCTGAGTGGTCTCAGGCACAGGGATGCCCGGAAACAACTGACTTCATTTCTGGAATTTGCAGGACTGAACATGGTCTTGCCTTTGACCAGGGAATCCACAACTATTTCGGCTGAGATTTTTGCGAAACTCCGCCGGGAAGGAAGACCGATTGACGATATCGACATCATCATCGCTGGAATAGCAATGAATCACAAACTGGTCCTGATAACCCACAACGAAAACCATTTTGGAAGAATTGAAGGATTGGAAATAATGGACTGGAGCAGGGAGTAATACCTGTAGGGGTATTATTGCTATAACCGTTCACAGTCCGGATCAAAATATAAGAGGGAACCGGAGTCTTCCGGTTCCCTCTTTATCGTCTTACCCGCACTCTTTCGACTGCGAACTGCTATACGGGTACAGTCCCGATCGTGATCCGATCAGCCTGATCCGCTTGACCGTCCAACTTACACCACAGGGCGGGGCAGGAAGCCGGCGCGCTCGACGATCTCGGGCACCTTTTCTTCCCACTCGATGGCCATGATGTGGAACCCGGCCACGCCCTTGACCGTCTTCAGGTCCTCGATCATCTCCAGCAGGATCTTGACGCCTTCCTCGGCCTGGCTCTCCTTCGGAACGCCGCCCATGCGCTTGACGATGTCATCGGGAACGTCCATGCCGGGCACGCGGTTCTTCATGTACTTGGCCATGCCCACCGTCTTGAGAGGAGTCAGGCCCGCAAGGATGTAGCACTTCTCGTGCAGACCGCGATCCACCACACCCTGCATCCACTGCTTGAACTTCGGAATGTTGTAGATGCACTGGGTCTGGATGAAATCCACGCCCGCCTCGATCTTCTTGGCAAGACGCGATACGCGGACGTCGAACGGGTCGGCGAACGGGTTCTCGGCGGCCCCGATGAAGTACTCGGGGGCCACATCCATCGCATGGCCGCTCAGGAGCTTCTTGTCATCGCGCATCATCTTGACCATCTGGATCATCTGCGTCGAATCGAGGTCGAACACGTTGGCGGCCGTGGGATGGTCCCCGAAGCTCTGATGGTCGCCGGTGAGGCAAACCATCGTGCTGAGCCCGAACGACGCCCCGCCCAGCAGGTCGCTTTGCATGGCGATGCGGTTGCGGTCGCGGGCAACCATCTGGTAGATCGGCTCGTAGCCCATCTGCTTGATCCGGATACAGGCCGCAAGACTGCCCAGGCGAACAACGGCCGTCTGGTTGTCCGTCACGTTGATGGCATCGACGTACTTGCCGATCAGTTCGGCTTTCTCCGTCACCTTGGCGCCGTCGCAGCTACGAGGCGGACCGCACTCGGACGTTACGGCAATCTGGCCGGATGCCAGGATCTTGTGAAGTCTGCTGGGTGTCATTGTGCTCATATACGTGCCGCCTCCTTAACAACCTTACGGGGTCCGCCATCCCGGCTGCTGGCCCAGTTCTTGATTTCCACGGGGTGCTCGAACAGATCGAGCCGTCCAAGTTCCTTGAGTCTCTCGTAGATAAGTGCCCAGCCACAGGCGATTTCCTTGTTGCCCACTTCGCACTTGCCGCCGGCAGAACCGCCGCACGGGCCGTTGGACATGCGCTTCGAGCAACGGGCCACCGGGCAGATGCCGCCGGTCTTGGCCAGAACGCAGTCGCCGCAGGCCTGGCAACGCTCCGTCCACAGGCCCTTCTCCTCCGTCACGCCGATGAAGCAGGTGTTCACGGCCGGGATGACGGGCTTGGCGTAAGTTTCGGCCACGAACTGCACGCCCGCGCCGCAGGCCAGGGACAGGATCGCATCGTAGTTGCCGACCTTGTCTTCCAGCATGGCCACGTAGGGCCGGTCGCACTGGCGGGTGAGGCTCATTTCGTCCACTACCGTGTCCTTGCCTTCCTTCCAGAAGTACATCCGCAGAGCCGAGGCGAGGATCTGAGTCTCCTTCATGCCGCCCGCTTCACACACGGTCACACATCCGTCACAGCCGACCACCAGGATTTTCTTGAAATCCTGTATTGTGCTAATGATCTCCTCTATGGGTTTCGATTTGGCGATGATCATGCAGCTACCTCCGTTGTAGGCCCACCCGAGGCCTGAGTTGATGCTTTCTTTATGGGGCTCGGCCCCAGTGCTTTTACTTTTTCCGTCATATCTCTGGCGATCTCGGCAAACCTCGGGCCCTGACCGGCGGAGAGGTTGTACATGACCACCCTCTCGGCTCCC
>CAYOVG010000054.1:0-24767 GCA_964407285.1 uncultured Syntrophobacteraceae bacterium | reverse complement strand
AGCCGGGGATAGCGCGCCAGGAGCCCATGCACCAGGGTGCCTTCCTCGTGGCCCGCTCCGGGGTGGACCACCACGGACGGAGCTTTGTTGACCACGCCTATGTCCTCATCTTCATACAATATATCGAGCGGCATCGGCCGAGGCGCGATTGCGTCCCGAGACGCCGCCTCGGGCATCCGGACCGCAATCCGGTCCTCCGGCCGCACCTCGTAGCTGGGCTTCACCTCCCGGCCGTCGACCAGCACCGCGCCGTCCTGAACCAGCCGCTTGAAGTGGCTGCGCGATATTTCATCGCATTGCAGGCTCAAGAACTGATCGATCCTTTGCCCCGCATCCTCCAGCCGTACGGAAAGCTGAATGATACGCGGCTCCGGGGACCGGCCGGAGGATGAACCCGCATCCACAATCCCCTCTTCTTCCTCAATGATGGCGGCCGTGGTCGCCCTCCCGTAAAATCGTGAAAATCAAACGGCCTGCGGTGGTCTGCAAAATACTCGTAACGGACACTTCCACCTCTTTGCCCAGAAGCCTGCTCGCATTTTCGACAACCACCATGGTGCCGTCTTCCAGGTAGGCGATACCCTGCCCCTGCTCTTTTCCTTCCTTCAAAATCTGAAGGCGCAGTATTTCGCCGGGAAGCACCACCGGCTTCAGAGCATTCGCCAGTTGATTGATATTGAGAATCCTGATGCCCTGGACCTCGGCCACTTTTGCCAGATTGTAATCGTTGGTCACGATCTGGCCGTTCAGCCGCAACGCCAGAGCCACCAGCTTGGCGTCCACCTCGTTGAGATTCTCGAAATCCTGCCTGTCGATGCGCACTTCCACCAGTTTTTCCTGCTGGAGACGCTTGAGGATATCGAGGCCGCGGCGCCCTCGCGCCCGTCTCGTGGCGTCGGGACTGTCCGCGATGTGCTGAAGTTCCTGCAGTACGAACTCGGGAATTATCATTGTTCCGTCGAGAAACCCCGTCTCGACGATATCTGCAATACGGCCGTCAATGATAACGCTGGTATCGAGGATTCGAACGTAGCTGTTGCGCGCGGGTCCCCGCATGAGCCACGCCCAGTTGGGAAATCCCAGCTCTTCTATCTTGATGCTCCCCAACACCATTCCTATATAGCCAAAAATACAGGACAAAATTATAAAAATTGCGGTGCGGACGATGCTGTTCTCAAGGCCTGTAAAGGCGTATGCGATCAGCTTGGCTATCAAAAGTCCGACAAGAAGACCGACGGTTCCGCCCAGAAGAACTTTCAGAGCCACGCGTTTGATGATTTTTTCAACCGTTACGACCAGAAAGGTGAATGCAATACCCACAACCGCGCCGGCCCACGGGGCCCATGAAAACCTGGAAAGAAAACTCAACTGTCCCGCAATCAGAAAACCGCTTACGGCACAAATCAAAAAAAGACTACCCTTCAGGATAACCCTAGCCCATGACAAATCGATTCACCCCCTTTCTCAAACGCCGATCTTTTCCATTCCAGCGACTCTCGTTCATAATAGCCTTTCATCATAAGAAAATAATTACTAATTCTCATTCGGGGGCAGTGTCCTTGGAAGATGAAGAAGGCTGCGCCTGCGCACGGGACCAAAAGAAACCCGAAATCCGAAGCATCTTCCATAGAAAGGCCTAACGTTCAAGACCGCCTCCCGCGCCCGCCGGACGTTTCCAGGAGATATGAAGGTTATGACGGAAATGAAGCCATTCAAGAGAGGAAAAACTTTCGCCGGCAACCTTTCCGCGCGGCCGGCGCGCGGGCATTCCGGCTATCGAAGCGGAAGCGCCCCATGAAGAACTGGCGTGTTCTTCGTTCTTTAACTTCAGCAGTGTAGTGGAAGGAGCATCGATAAATAATCTCAATGAACCGTCACAGGCGACAGGGAAACGGCCGGCCAGGTCACTTCAGCAGTTCTTCGATTGTGCTCTCGACCTGATCCTCGCCCATGCCTTGAACGATGGCAAGTTCTCGAATCATAAGGGTCCGAGCGGTATCCAGCATTTTTCTTTCTCCAAAGGAAAGGTCCTTGTCCTCCTTCAGGACTGTGAGATCGCGAAGCACCTCCGCCAGTTCGAAAATGGAACCCGTTTTGATTTTCTCCATGTATTCCCTGTAGCGCCGGTTCCACGTCGCGCCATTCACGGATATCTCTCTGCTCTCCAGGATCTCATACACTCTGCGAATTTCATCGAGGGCGATCAACCGCCGCAGCCCTACCGCATCAGCATTGCATACGGGAATCATGATTTTCATCTCGTTGTCCAGTATGCGCATGATGTAGAAGTCCTGCTGGGTACCCCCTATGCTCTTGGTTTCCACATTTTCTATCTTGCCCACTCCGTGGGCGGGATAGACGGCCAAATCCCCCGGCTTAAAATTCATCTGTTTCATCATACCCTGATCCCCTTAGGCCCTCTCAGACACTCGCCACGATATCTAATTCTACCATCACTGGAAGGCTGTGCAAAGACCCAAATAGTCAAAAAGAGTGAACGAAAAAGCCGGTCAACCCTCCGCGGGTTGACCGGCTTACATCTCCGGGGGTAAAAATCGGTTGGCGGGCCTGAAGTTCGAAGTGCGCCGTTCTCGCCATTCGATACCTACTTACGGGCTCATCCCGTTTCCACGCGGAAGAGCGGGAACCACGGGGTCGATGCGGTCGCCGTTCAGGGCTCCCGGCGGTTGAAACGATTGGCCGCGGCTTCCAGACCCGACGCCACTACCATCCCGACGGCCTTGGCGCCGTTCACGATCATGTCGTTGAAGACCGTTTCATCTTCGGTATAGGGCGGCATAAGCACGAAACTCTCAACGGGCTCTCCGTGCACCGGTCGCCCGATGCCCAGTTTCAACCTGGCAAATCCCTGGCTCCCCAGATGTTCTATAATCGACAGTATGCCGCGGTGCCCCCCTGCCCCGCCCCCGCGGACCAGTTTGGCTCGACCCAGGGGAAGGTCCAGATCGTCATGTACGACCAGAAGCGCGTCTACGGGAATATTGAAGTACCTGAGGACCTCGCCCACCGCCTCGCCACTGAGATTCATGAAGGTAAGCGGCTTGAGCAGCAAGACCTTGTTCCCCTCGACTTCACCCCAACCCCAGGCGGCCCGGAACTTCCGTTCCTGCAGCAGGATGCCCTTTTTCCGCACCAACAGGTCCACGACCATGAACCCCACGTTATGCCGGGTCGATTCATACTGCCTGCCGGGGTTACCCAGCCCCACGATAGCGGAAACGGCGCCACCCGATTTCGTTTTCTCGGCCATCAGTTCACCCGCGAGAGCTTCGACGCCGGATGAGGACGAATCCGACCGGGCATCCGGCATCTCCAGACACCGGATTCCCGATACCTGATAGAGACCAAATCTATCAAGCATCCGGCGTCAGGAGGATTCCGGAACCGGTATCCGGCATCCATTCGTGCTGTCACGCCTCTGCGCCGGGTCCACTCTTCTTCTCTGTGCTCCCGGTCACGGTCACCACTGCAAAGGTCTTATTGTCGACCAGTTCGAAGGGATACTTGCCGATAAGGTCGGAAACATGGATCGTTTCACCGACGTTGAGAGGACGTAGATCGATGCTGACCCTTTCGGGGACCTGGTCGGGAAGACAGCGGACGGAAAGGGCGCGGCGCAGGATGTTGAGAACGCCGCCCAGCTTGATTCCCACGGGTTCACCGATATACTCGATCGGGACATCCATGACGATCGGCCGGTCCTCGGACACCTCGTAGAAATCCACGTGGAGGAATTTCCTGCGCACGGGATGAATCTGGACCTCTTTGATCATCACCTGCCTGGCGCCCTGCCCGTCGCCGTCCATCTTCAGCGTGATAAGCCTGGCGTCCGTACCGGCGTCCACCAGGAACTTTTCGAGCTCTCTCACCGGCACGGAAATGGACATAGGGGCGTTTTTCGGCCCGTAGATGACGGCGGGAACGCGATCACCGCGCCGTACGCCTCGCGCGGCCCCTTTGCCGCATTTCGTTCTAGCCTGAGCGTTCATTTCAACATACATTTCAATAAGCCTCCCGAAACTCAAAACGCACTCCTCCGAGTGCGTCCCAAAACATGGTGTGGTTATTCACGCATTACTCTACAAGGGAAGATAGTGATTTTGCGCAGTGCACACGCCTGATGGCTTCCGCCAGCACCGGACCGATCCCCACGACTCTGATCCTCTTCCCCTCCGCCGCCGGGGGAAGCGGAATGGAATCCGTAATGACGAGGGACCGGACATGGGATCGATCCAGGTCTTCAATGGCGCTCCCGGACAAGATCCCATGCACGCAGTACGCGTCCACGGAACGGGCGCCCGCGGCATGGGCCGCATCCGCCGCGCGGATAAGGGTAGTCCCCGTATCCACCATATCATCGAGCAGTATCACCGGACGGTCCTTGACATCGCCGACGATACACGACGTCATCTCGCTGGGCAGCCCCCTGTGGTCCATGATAGCCAGGTCCGATTCGAGCCATTTCGCGAATTCGCGGGCTCTCCCCACACCTCCGGCATCGGGCGCCACGATTACTTCATCCCCCTGATATCTCAGCTTCAAGTCCTCCAAAAGCACTCTCGTGCCCGAGATATTCTCGACGGGAATATTGAAAAACCCCTGGATCTGGTCTGCATGGAGATCGAAAGCGACGATGCGGCCGGCCCCCGCGACGCTTATGAGGTCCGCCGTAAGCTTGGCCGTTATGGAAACCCGCGGCTTTTCCTTCTGATCCTGGCGGCCGTACCCGTAGTACGGGATAACCACATTGATGCGTTTGGAGGAAGCCCGCTTCAGGGCGTCTATCATCACCAGGAGTTCCATCAGGTTCTGATTGACGGGGCGGCATGTGGACTGGATCACGTAAACGTCTTTGCCACGTACGTTTTCGCGGATTTCAACCCGGACCTCGCCGTCGCTGAACGTACTCAGGAGGGCTTCGCCCAACGGTACGCCGAGCGAGGCGCAAACCTGCTCCGCGAGTGCGGGATTGGAATTCCCTGCAAATACCTTGATCCTGTCCGGACGCACTGCCCGATCCTCTCTTCTTGCGGGTACGGCCGGGAGCCTTTCTGAAATGCGCTCCCTGCAAATAAATTGGCTGGGGTGGGAGGATTCGAACCTCCGAGTGCGGGTTCCAAAGACCCGTGCCTTACCGCTTGGCGACACCCCAACTACCCGAAGAAAAACTAACGATCAGAGGAGGAAACACCCAGCACCTCTGTCACTCCAACCCAACAATCGCTCCAGGCTTTCCTCGCCAGGGTCCCGGCCCTTTCGCATTCCCCACGATCGCGAAAAATACCGAAAACCGTCGGACCGCTCCCGCTCATCAGCGTAGCGACGGCCCCATTACCGGAAATCCAGGCTTTGATGCGAGCCAGCATGGGGTATTCAGCCAGCGTAACGGTTTCGAGATCATTCACCATGTGCGGCTGCAGGTCCCACGGATTTCTCAAAAGACTCTCGATTTTAATGTAGCTCCCCCCCCTTGTCAACTTTAAATTCTTGTACGCCCATCCAGTCGAAACCATCACGGGAGGCTTGATCAACAACAAAGAGTAGTTGGGAAGCCCGTCCACCGCCTCGAGCTTCTCTCCGATTCCCGTGGCCAGACACGGTCTTTGAATCAGAAAAAACGGCACATCCGCACCGAGTTTCGACGCCAGGCCGTGCAACTCCCCGGGCGGCAGAGGAGAAGGCGAAAGCGCGTCGAGGGCCAACAGAACCGCCCCGGCATCGGCGCTCCCTCCTCCCAGGCCCGCCCCTACCGGGATATTCTTCGTCAGCCGGATATGGACGCCGGTCCGCGGACCGGGAACCCTTGCGAAGTAGCTCTCTGCGGCGCGCCAGGCCAGGTTCCCCGCATCGGCGGGGACATCGGGATGGGAACACTCCATGCTGATGCCCTCGCCTTGCAGGCGCAACTCCAGATCGTCATAGACGCCTATCGGAAGCATCAGGCTCGACAGGTCATGATAGCCGTCCGCCCGCTTGCCTACGATTTCGAGCCACAAATTGATCTTGGCCGGCGCCCTTACCTTGACGGAAACCGCTTCTCCCCTGTCCATCAAGACCTCTTCGCGCCGCTCTTCTGAACGAAACGCACCCTCAAATCGTAAAGCACCGACTTGAGCAGGTGTTCTTCATCGGAACTCAGGTTCCCACGCGTCTTTTCATCCAGCATCCCCAGCGTATCGATAATCTGCTTCGCCAGGGGCAGGTCCGTCTCGACCCGCTGACTTCCCGGGTCCGGGATCTCGCCCAGATGCACCAGCGCCGAGGAACTCAGGGAAAACACGAAAGTCGAGAAAGTGACCTGGGGCAACGGAAAACTCTCCTGCCGATCCGCCGCGGACGCCTTCTCGAAGTTCTCTTTCGCCTTCTCCTCTTTCATTCGCCGGGCATCGTCCCTCCGAGCGTCGCCGGACCGGGCCTCCTCGTCGAGGCCGTCCGGTGAGACATTCCGGCGATCCCGCACCTCAAATCCTTTCTCGTCTTTCTCTTCCATAGTTCTTTCCTCGCTGAGAGGTTAAAGCTCCAGGATCTGAACCACGTTCACGTTTTTCATCGAAAGCAATTCATCAACCACGTTCCCGGGCACAGGAGTGTCCGTACGCAGTAATATAATGTTTTGTCCCTTCGCAAGCACCTGTCCCACATCCATCATCGAAATATTTATGTTGTGCTTGCCGAGGCACGTGCCTATGGCTCCGATGGTGCCCGGAGTATCTATGTTGTATATCAGGAGAAGGTGGCCCTCCATGGCCGCTTCCAACCTGAAGTCGTTGATCCGGACGAGACGCGGGTCTCTCTTTCCGAACATCGTTCCCGCCACGAGGTTGAAGTCCTTCGAAGTCTTCACGTGCACGCTGATCATGTTCGTGAAGTCCTCGGCCTCCGTGCGCATGGATTCCTTCACCTTGATGTTTCTCTCTTTGGCAAGGATGGGAGCGTTTACGAAATTGACCTCGCTGCTCAGAATGGGCGCCAGGAGTCCCTTGAGAACGGATATGGTGAGGGGCCGGGTATCCTCGCACGTCACCCCGGCGCCGATGTATTCGATGGTGACCTCTTCGATGCCCCCCTTCGTAATCTGGGTAAGAACCCTGCCCAGCTTCTCGGCAAGCTCCAGTTGAGGCCGCAGCACCGCAAGCACCTTTCCGTCGATGTTCGGGGCGTTGGCGGCATTGCGGATGGTGCCGGTCGTCAGGTAATCGATGACCTGGTCCGCCACGGCTATGGCCACGTTCTCCTGGGCCTCGTCCGTGGACGCCCCGAGGTGCGGCGTGGCGATGACGTGGTCCAGCGTGAGAAGCGGGTTCTCCTTCGGCGGTTCCTGCACGAAGACGTCCAGGGCAGCCCCGGCGACCTTCCCCGACTGGATGGCTGCGTAGAGGTCCTGCTCGTTGACGATGCCGCCGCGGGCGCAGTTGAGGATGAACACTCCCTCCTTCATCTTTTCGAATGCGGCGGCGTTCAGGATTCCCCGGGTTTCCTGGGTAAGCGGCGTATGCACCGTTATGTAGTCGGAGCGCTCCAGGAGCTCGTCCAGCGTAACGGCTTCGATATCGAGCTTCCTCACCGCCTCGGCGCTGATGTAAGGATCGAAACCTATTACCTGCATCTTGAGCCCCTTTGCGCGGTCGGCGACGATCCTGCCGATGCGCCCCACACCAATCACGCCCAGCACCTTATTGAAGACTTCCCTGCCTCTGAAGCGCTTCTTCTCCCACTTGCCGGCCTTGAGGGACGCGGTGGCCTGAGGAACATTGCGGCTCACGGCAAGCAGCATGGCGATGGTATGCTCGGCGGTCGTGATGACATTGCCCTCGGGCGTATTCATGACCACGATTCCGCGCTTGCTGGCGGCTTCGATATCCACATTGTCCAACCCGATACCCGCCCGGGCGATGACCTTGAGATGATCGGCCGATTCGATGATATCGGCGGTCACCTTGGTAGCGCTCCTGATGACGAGCGCGTCGTATTCCTTTATCACCTCGCGGAGTTCTTCATGGGTGAGGCTGGTGTTGACCTCCACTTCGAACTCCCTCACGTCCTTCAACCTGTCAATACCCGATTCGGAAAGATTGTCACTGACCAGTACTTTCATGTCCCCTCCTGCCGGCCCGCATAAAGGCGAAACGCCTTTCACAACAAATCGATTATGGAACGATGATTACGCAAAAAGAAGCCGGGCGCCCGATACCGGATGCCGGACGGCACCCGCACATATCCGGCGTCGAACATCCGGAATCTTCCGAAACGTCGATCGGTTCCGATTGAGGCATACCAAACGCCAGTCCAAATATTAATACACCAAAGCAGCGCTTCTGTAGCCCAGTCACCATGGAATCGTCAAGCGTTAAATCCCCTATTGCGATACATTCATTGCTTTCAACTCATTGTCGATGATCTCCTTCAAACGATCGGCAGGCATGTTGCCGGGCAGCAACTTCCCGTTGATAATGAAAGTGGGAGTCGTATCGATGCCGGCGGCCCTGGCCTCCTCCATATTCAACGCCACGTCTTCCTTGTGGCGCTCCTCCGATACGCATCTGCCGAACTCGTCCACGTCCATTCCGACAGCCCCGGCGTACTGCACGAGCCGCTCCCGGATGAATTCTTCCCTGGAGCCGAACAATACACTCTGATATTCCGAGAACTTGCCCTGATCGTGAGCGCACCGGGCAGCTTCCGCCGCCTCACGCGACCATTTGTGGCCGGCGATGGGGTAGTCCTTGAACACCCATTTGACTTTCCCCTCGAACATCGGCCTCACCGTTTCGATCGTATCGTGAGCTTTCCTGCAGCCGGGACACTGGTAGTCGGAAAACACGACCACCGTCAAAGGAGCGTCGGGCGGACCGAACGTGGGATCGTTGCCGGCGGCGACATGAACGTTCGGAGGCGCCGGTTCCTTCAAATAGACGGCCACTCCATACCGGGGCTCCAGGGACCGGACATAGTCCATAATGATTTTGTATCTCTTCTCCTGCTGCAGAGCCATCATCGCCCGCGCCTTGAGTTCATCTTCGGACCCCTTGAAATCTCCCCATTTATGGCGATTCTCCCGGTAGTACGCTTCCAGTTCCCGCATGGTGACTTCAGGGGGCCCGGGAACCAGTTCGTTCACCAGTTGCTGCAGCGTTATGCCCCTCTGCCGCGCCTCGCGGCTCAACAATTCCTGCGCGATATACTGTTCGAGAAACTCCCGCTTCGCCTTGTATATGTCCATTTCTATGTTGTAGAGGCGGGTCGCCATGAGGTGATTCAACTCTTCCGCGGTAATGCTTCTCCCCGCGATGACGGCGACGACGTTCTTGCCGGCGTTGCGTTCATCTTTTTTGCCCACATCCGTCTTTTTTTCCCGTGGCGCCGAATCGAGCAGGCTGCCGCGCACGGGGACGATGAAAATCGAGACGACGAACGCCAGAAGGGTGACGGACAGCATCCGCCAGAACTTATCCCTCTCGAAGCAAAACCCGGCAATGAGAAAAAGGACCGCGGAATTGAAAATGCAAAAGATGCACAGGGCATTCGATGCGACCATTATTCTGATGAGAGCCAGGTCGAATCCCAGCGCCCCGGCCGCAAACCAGAAAGCCGATTGGGGCCTGCGCATCACGACGAATGCGAGCGCAAGGTAAAATGCAGCCCCCCACGCCCATATGGGCAACCGCAACAGGCTGTACTGGGCTGTCTGTTTACACCCCTGGGAAAAAGAAAAGCAAAGGGACGCCAGCCATTCCACGTGGTCGGCGAGACCGGCCAGGACCGCGGCAAGAAAGCCGGCGAGGCAAAGACCCGTCAAGATGGTGTTTTTTCTATCCAATATCATGCCTCGTATAGTTGGCAATCCGTTTATGTACAGTCAATGTCATCCCGGCCCCGGACAGGGGCCGCGTACTCTCAACCGACGCCGCCGGGAGAGGACGGTCACCATCCCTCTGCCCGAGTGCTCAAAACGATCAATTTTACGGTTACTCAAAAATAGTTTCAAGAAAATAAAAATCATACCGGTCACCAGAGAAATATACTAAAATGGGAGGTCCATGGGCAGGCAACATGCATGCCGAAGCGGCGCGGGAAACCGGGAGATGCGGGTCTCGCGGCGCTACGGAAAATCCGGACCCGACAACCGTCAACATCACAAAGAAGAATGGTTCACGATATGGCGGCGGATTCACTGAAGAAATCTCTCATGGTGGACATGACGCTCGCCTCGGTGCTCCTGGAGAGGCTCATCGTGCCTCTGCTGATCATCGTGGGCGCTTTCATCTTCGGAACGGCGGGATTCTACATCATCGGAGCGGGGCATTGGACCGTTTTCGAATGCGCGTACATGACGAGCATAACATTGACCACCGTCGGCTACGGCGAAACGTTGGACCAGATGGGAACGGATGCACGGGTGTTCGCGATGGTGATGATGTGGGCGGGCATGGGCGTGACGCTGTACGCAGTGTCGACGTTGACCGCCTTTATCGTGGAAAAAGATCTTGTGCTCTTGCTGAGGGGGCGGCGAATGGAAAAGCGTATTGCAGCGATGAAAGGTCATATTATCGTCTGCGGAGTGGGAAGAATCGGTCTTAACGTGGTCAAGGAACTCATCGCAACCGGACATCCCTGTGTCGTGGTGGAAAACAACCCCGAGAGGGCCGAGCAGGTCCGGGAGATGTTCAAGGACCTTCCCGTTCTGCAAGGAGAAGCCACCGACGAGAAGGTGCTGCGCAAGGCGAATATCGAAACCGCCGCCGGCCTAGTCATAACTCTGAACGACGACAGCCATAATCTCCTCGTGACGGTGGAGGCCAGGTACATAAGCCCGTCCATCAAGATCGTGGCGCGATGCGATGAGAACAACCGTATAGACAAGTTCTATCGCGCGGGGGCCAACTACGTGGTGAATCCGAGTTTCATCGGAGGAATGCGGATGGCGAGCGAAATGATTCGCCCTCACGTGGTGGCCTTCCTGGACCGGATGTTGAGGGCGAAGCAGGCCACCACCCGAGTGGAGGAGTGCATGGTTTGCGAGGGCTCTCCATGGGTGGGAATGACTTTGAAGGAAGCCGCTATTTTCGCGAAGACGGGGCTCACGCCGGTAGCGTTGAAGAAACCGGACTCCGATGAATTCACATACAATCCGTCACCGGAGGACCGCCTGGATGCCGGTACGATAATCGTTACAATCGCTCATCCGGATCAAATCGTAACCTTGCGGCAACTCTGCAACAGTCCGGAGCCCCTGGTCCAGGTACCCGAAAAAAACGTTTGAGAATTCCGGTTCATACGGGGCGCCCTCCGACAGGTCCGCCATGAGACCACGTTTCGGCGGGAGATTTCTTTGCGCCCATCCGGTCTTTCCATTGAATACGACCGGGAAGCGCTTTCTTATATCCGGACCGGTCCGATCAATACATCTCTATTTGCTTTCCGCGGTTTTGTGTGGTAATCATAAATTCACTAAGGACTAATACCGCCGTTTGACAGCGACAGGCCGGTTTGAGGCGGAGTTCCGGGCCATCGATTACATGCCCGGCAATATTTGGAAGGAGCCGGCGGGTATGGCGCAGTACGAATGAAGTTACACTCCGGCAGCGCAGAGGAGGCATCATGAAACTCAGATATATGTATTTCCGGCGACAAATATAATCCGGCGAAACGTGACGCTCCTATCCGGACGTATCGATTCTCTCACTCCACTTGCATGTGCTTACAGCGGCTGCCGATGTTGTGCCTGTACTTCGCTGGATTCGGGCCATTCAAGGTCCATGGCCATTTTGAATCGGAACGTATCAATCGAGCAAGCGCCCATGTCGCTTGCCTGAAATTCCACCATGGATCGATGAAAAACCGGATTCACCGAAGGTTACCCCAACCTCACTCTGCTGCGCATTCAACTTATCCCGCACCCGATGATCCGATTCACACCGGAAAGGTGGCTCATAGGCTCGATGACGCTCTTTTTCGCCCGGGCCGTCTTACATCCGTTCGCAAGGAACGCATTCATATTTATGAGATTCATGGAACCGAATAGTGATACTGTAAGAAAAACACAGGAGTGCTTACAAGGAGTAAGATAATGAAGAAACCGATGAGTCTTCTGGCAAAAATGATGCTTTCGAGCATCCTGGGCATTCTTGCCTTCTCGTTCGTTCTCCTGTGGGTCTATCTCAAGATAGAAGAAAGGGTATACGAAGACAAGAGGGCCTCCCTCAAGAGCATAACGGATGTGGTTTACACCCTTATAGTAGAATATGACGCTCGCGTCAAATCGGGAGAGTTCAGCCTCGAGGAAGGCCAGAGAAGGGCCGCCACCAGGGCGAAGAACATGCGCTACAAAGAAAAGGAATACTTCTGGATCAATGACCTCACTCCCAAAATGGTAATGCATCCGTATAAGCCCGAAATGGACGGGAAGGATATCAGCGGCCATGCCGACCCGAACGGCAAGCACCTATTCGTCGAGATGGCGAAGGTGTGCAAAGCAGACGGAGAAGGCTACGTCGACTATATGTGGCCCAAGCCCGGCGTGGATCAGACCAAACCGATGCCCAAGATTTCTTTCGTGAAGCTCTACAAGCCTTGGGGCTGGATTATCGGTACGGGAATCTATGTCGATGACGTAGAAAAGGAACTCGGGCAATTGCGATTGATTTTCGGGGGCATCGCCTTCTTTCTCCTGGCCTTGGGGATGGCTTCCAACTACTGGTTCGCCAGATCGACGTCGCGCCCCATTATTCATGGGGTCAGGGAATTGGACTTCATCGCCGAGCGCGTCGATCAGGCATCCGGCCAGGTAACGGCTGCCGGCAACCGGCTGGCCGACGGCGCGTCGGAACAGGCCGCGGCCATCGAGGAAACATCTTCATCCCTGGAGCAGATTGCCGCCATGACCAGGAAGAATGCGGACAACGCCAGTGAGGTGGATCACCTCATGAAAGAGACCAGAACGACGGTCGGCCGGGCCAGTCAGTCCATGGCCGCCCTTTCGACATCCATGACGGAGATATCCAGCGCCAGTGAGGACATTCAGAAAATCATCAAGAGCATCGACGAGATTGCCTTCCAGACGAACCTGCTGGCCCTGAATGCGGCGGTGGAAGCGGCCCGCGCAGGCGAAGCCGGAGCCGGTTTCGCGGTAGTGGCCGACGAAGTGCGCAACCTCGCCATGCGCGCCGCCGATGCCGCCAAGAATACGGCGACCCTGATCGAAAGCACGGTCAAGAGAATCTGCACGGGGTCGGACCTGGTTAGAAAGACCACGAACGAATTTTCCGACGTTACCAACAATATCAACTCGATCGGAGGCCTTGTGGAGGAAATCGCCGCGGCGTCGGGCGAACAGGCGGAAGGCATCTCCCATCTCAACAAAGCCGTGGCCCAGATGGACAAGGTCGTGCAGCAAAACTCGGCAAGCGCTCATGAGACGGCCAACTCGGCGGAGCAGATGAGCGCTCAGGCCGGAAACATGAGGCATCACCTCGACCAGTTGCTTCACTCCATCGGCGCAAAACGGGATTCGGCCGGAAGCGAAAAGAGTCCCGCCCGAAGGGGGACCCGTTCCGATACCGTCGCTCCCCGAAAAGGGCTTCCGACCGGCCGCCGTACGTCCGCGGCCGCCATGCCCGTTCCGAAGAAAACGGGTGGAGAGACGGCCGCCCACAGGCATCAATCCGCGAAGCTGGTCAGTCCCGAGCAGGTCATTCCGTTTGACGACCAGGACATGAGCGATTTCTAAATTGAGGGAAATCCATTCGCAGGAGTAGAGCCGCAGGGGGAATCCCGCGTATGACCCGTTGCCCTTCGGGGCAACGGGCGAATTTCAATGCTGAATAGCGACACCGATACCGACAACTCCCTTTCCTTCTGAGCAAATGTCCCGCTTCCAGTAGCGGCGCGGCGCGCCGTGCGTATGGAGACAACCTTCGACCGCATTATCCGGGCTTACGGCCCGGCGTCAGGAGGGAAACCATGAAGCGTATAAGTACCGTCTTCAGCCGGCCGGAGTTTCACATTTTCGTCTTCTTCCTGAGCCTCATCCTCTTTAGCTGGCCATTCCTGACCATGCTTCTCATGCACCCCCCGCGCGCCGCTTTCACGTACATATTCGGAGCCTGGTCCGGGATCGTGCTCATTCTCTTCGTCATCAGCAGAAGCTGCAAAGCGGCGTCTTCCGAACGAAAGGAAAATAAGTCCAACGCGGAGTGAACTGGGAGCACGGAGGGATCGGATGTTCTATCCGCTGACAGTTCTTGCGGGAATCATACTATATGTGGGATTGCTTCTGCTGATTGCCCGGTGGGCGGAGCACAGGCAGGCCGGAGATGTGAGCATCACGGACAACGCGTTGGTCTACTCGCTTTCGCTGGCCGTCTACTGCACGTCGTGGACATTCTACGGAAGCGTGGGGAAAGCCGCCACTTCCGGGACTTTCTTTCTTACGACGTATCTCGGCCCCACGATGGCCATATCTCTGTGGTGGTTGGTGCTGCGCAAGATGGTGAGGATCCGGAACTCCCACCGGATCACGAGCATCGCGGATTTCATATCGGCCCGTTACGCCAAATCCCAGATGATCGCGGCGCTGGTGACGCTCATGGCCCTGGTGGGCAACATGCCCTATATCGCTCTGCAATTCAAAGCCATAATCTCGACTTTCTGCATTCTTACCGGAAAAGGGGATTCAAACGGTTCGTGGATCGGCTCACACGCCGGTCCCGTGGTGGTGTGCCTCATGATAGCCTTCACCATCGTGGTCGGCGCCAGGCGGCAGGACCCGACCGAAAGACACCGGGGGATGATCGCGGCCCTTGCGGTGGAATGCATGGTGAAGCTGGTAGCTTTCCTGGCCGCCGGGATCTTCGTAACTTTCTTCATGTACGAAGGCTTCGGAGACATATTCGATCGCCTTGCGCGGCAGCACGGCTCATGGAGCGCAGGCGTCGAGAATCTTCAGGTCTCTTCCTACTCCACGTGGCTGAGTAACATTCTCCTCTCCATGTCCGCGATCATGTTTCTTCCGAGACAGTTCCATGTCGCGGTCGTGGAAAATTCCAACGAGCGGCACATACTGACCGCCATGTGGATTCTTCCCCTCTACATGTTCCTGATAAGCGTGTTCGTCTACCCGATCGCCATGGGAGGACTGCTGCACGGATATCCGGCCGCGGACGCGGATTCATTCGTACTGACCCTGCCCCTCGAGCATGCCGGTCCATGGCTGTCCTTTCTGGTCTTCATCGGAGGGTTCTCCTCGGCGGCGGGGATGATCATGATCAGCTCCATGACCACGGCCACCATGATCACCAATCATCTCCTTCTTCCCGCCATGGACTGCTTGAAATGGGAGTGGCTGGGGATTCTCAGGAGAAACCTCCTGAGGTGCAAGTGGGCTGCCGTCGCCTGCGGCATTGGAGCGGGGTACTGGTTCGAACTCCAGGTGGGCGAATCTTTCATGCTGGCCAATATTGGAAATATCGCGTTTGCCGCCGCGCTCCAATTCGCTCCGGTGTCGCTCGGCGGGATCTTCTGGCGCAAGGGAAACCAGGTGGGAGCGATGATGGGGCTGAGCGCCGGGTTCGCCGTATGGTGCTATACGCAACTCGTTCCCGCGTTCGCCAGGAGCGGCTGGATGTCACGCACCCTGTTGGAACGAGGTCCCTGGGGGATCGAACTGCTCCATCCCGAACACCTCTTCGGCATCACCGCTCTCGACCCCGTAAGCCATACCGTTCTCTGGACGGTTATCCTGAACGGAGGCCTTTACGTGCTGGGGTCCCTGTGCGCGGAAGCAAGCCAATCCGAAAGGAGCATGGCGGCGGAATTCATGGGCGTGCGCTCATCCGTGGCGGGCGCGCCCCCGGGCCACAGTGAAGCGTACGTTGACGCGGAATCGAAGAGGGAACAGATAATAGCTTTGCTTCTGCAGTATTTCACGCACCCGGAGGCCCGCGCACTGGCGGACAGGAGCTTTGCCGCCGCCGGCCTTGCCGGCAAGGACAGACTTACCATCATCGAACTGGCGGAACTCCACAGCCATGTAGAAAAGAACCTGGCGGGTTCGATCGGAGCGGGGGCCGCACACAGGGCCTTGAACAAGCAGGCCATCTTCTCGGAAAGGGAAGCCAGGGAGCTTTCGGACATTTACGGAGAAATCCTGGCCGAACTCAGGGTCACCCCCGACGAATTGAGAAAGAAAGTGGATTACTACCAGGAGAGGGCGTCGCTTCTTTCAAATTACGCAAGGGACCTGGAGGAAGAAGTCCGCAAGCGCGCCGTCGAACTGGAAACCGCGCAGGAGGAGTTGGTCAAGCGCGAAAAGCTGTCCGTGCTGGGGAGACTTACCGCGACGGTGAGCCATGAACTGCGCAACCCCCTCGGCGTGATCCGCACGTCCGCATTCTATCTCCACCGGAAACTGGGCGCCTCCGACGAGAAGATATCGAAGCACCTGCGCAGAATCGAGGAGCAGGTAAGCACATGCGATTGCATCGTAGGGGACCTGCTCGAATACACCCGGGGACGCCAATCCGAAAGGGTACCCGGCGAAATCAGCCCCTGGATCGAGAAGACCCTTAGTGAAATCGGGTTTCCGGAACATGTTGAGCTGATCCGCGAACTGGCCGGGGGCCTGCCTCGCGTGAGTTTCGACAAGGAGAAGATGAGGCGAGTGCTGATCAACGTCACGGACAATGCGCTCCAGGCTGTGGCCGCGCGCCGCGAGCGCAATGCGCCCGAGGAGAAACCCTACGTACCGCGCGTGCAGGTGCGCACGACGCTGTTCGACGGCCGGGTCCGCATCGAAGTTGAAGACAACGGGGTGGGTATGGACGAGGAGACGGTCGCACGGGCGTTCGAACCTCTTTACACCACGAGGGCTCGCGGCACGGGCCTCGGCCTGGCCATTGTCCGGAAAATCATCGAGGAGCACGGAGGGACCGTCGCTCTTGCCAGTAAGTGCAACGATTACACGAAGGTCATCATAACAGTGCCATGCGATGAAGGAGCGAGCATCTCATGAAAGGGTGTATTCTGCTGGTTGATGATAACGAAGAATTTTTGGACAGCACCCGAGACGTCCTGGAGGACGAAGGATACGAGATCCATACGGCCTCCGACGGTGAAACGGCCCTCCGGATGATCGATGCCCACACATTCGACGTCATCCTTATGGATATCAAGATGCCCGGCATGAACGGCGTCGAGAGTTTCATCGAGATGAAGAAGCTTCAGCCCGATGTGAAGGTGATCATGGTCACCGCCTACAGCATAGATGAGCTGATCCACAGAGCGCTGGAGGAAGGCGCCGTCGCGGTGCTCAACAAACCCATCGACATGGACAAAACGATCGAGATCATCGACGAGGTCAGGCGGGCCGGGAGAGGCGGCCTCGTGATGATCGCCGACGACAACCGGGAGCTTTGCGACAGCCTTGCCGTCGTGCTCCAGTCCGAAGGCTTTCACGTGCTTGTGGCCTACGACGGCGAACAGGCCGTCGAGGCGGCCGAGCGGCAAACCATCGATGTCCTGCTCCTCGACATGAAGCTCCCGATTCTCAACGGCCTGGAAGTCTTCCGGCGAATCAGGGCGATGCAACCCGGCGTCATCACCATACTCATCAGCGGATACGCGGAGGAGATGCATGACATGATTCAGCAGACTCTCAGCGAGAGCGCCCACACCTGCCTGAGAAAACCTCTGGACATGGAGCGGCTCCTGGATCTTCTGGAAGGCGTCTGCACCGCTAAACGCTCCGGCGACTACTACAAACCGGGAGACTGGAGGCTGCAATGAAGGGTAAAACCGTACTCATCGTCGATGACGATGCGGCCCTGTGCGACAATCTCAGGGACATTCTCCAGGATGACGGGTATGAACTCATTTCAGCCACCACGTGCGCGGCCGGGCTCCAGTTGGCGCTGGAGCAGAAACCTCGGGTCGCCCTGCTCGATCTCAAACTGCCCGACTGCTGGGGCACCGCCATGCTGTCCGAACTCGGACGCAGGGCCCCGGATTGCGTCGCCATCATCATGACCGCCTATGCGGATGTCGATTCCGCCCTTACCGCCCTGGAAAACGGCGTATTCCACTTCTTGCGCAAACCGGTGCGCATGGAGGAACTGCTCCACTCCCTGGAACGCGCTTTCGAAATGGTCGAGCTTCACGAAGAAAAACTGCTCGCGGAGGAAACGCTCAAGAGGAAGAACGCCGAACTGCAGGAAATCAACGACCGGTTGAAGCTGATCGTCAAATCCGCGAAAGCGATGACCGCATGCGCGCGGATCGAGGAGTTCGGTCCCGTCTTCCTCAAGGAGTTCGCGCGAAACATGGCTGCAAGCGGCGGAAGCCTTTTCCTGAAGAGGGACAACGAACTGGTTCTGATCCACAGCCTCGATCCCGGACATGTACCGGAATCCATCGCGCTCCCTCTGAACGAGGGCAGCGTCTTTCACCGCGCGTTCACGAGCGGGGAGCCCGTATACATCCAGAATGTCGAATTCGAAAGCGGATTGGAGCCGAGCGGCTGGAGGGGGTACTCGGACGGGTCCCTCCTGGTGTTCCCCCTGACCGATGAGACGGGAGAGACGATAGGCATTGTGTCCCTCCACAACAAGACCATGCCTCCCTTCACCGCGCAGGACCGCGAAATCGGCTCGATACTGGTCTCCTACTCCTGCGAGGCGGTCCGGGCGATGCGCGCGCTCAACGCTTTGCGGGAAAGCGAGGAGCAGTTCCGGTCCCTCGGCGAAAACGCGCCGGACATCATCTATACCCTCAAAACCGACGGTTCGATCGCCTACGTCAACCCCGCATGGGAAAAGATCCTCGGCTTCGATCGCCGGGAGGTGACCGGCAAACCGTTCGCTTCTTTCATACGCGAGGAGTCCGGCGGTTTCGCCCGGTTGCTGCGGCGTATCACGGACGACGGGGAAACCGTCCGCGATGCGGTGGTGCTGATCCAATGCAACAACGGGGGAGACAGGGTATTCAGCATGAGCGGCGCCCCGAAGCTGGATGCACAGGGCAACATCACCGGAATTGTCGGTATCTGCAAGGACATTACCGAACAGCGCAAGCTCCAGGCCCAACTCCAGCACGCCCAGAAAATGAAAGCCGTCGGGACGCTGGCGGGCGGTATCGCCCACGACCTCAACAACATCCTGCAGGCCATTTCCGGCTACGTGCAACTCCTTCTCATACGAAAACAGCCGGAAGACCAGGACTGGAACTTCCTCGGCCTTATCGACAAGTCGGTCCAGAGGGCGGCCGATCTCATCCAGCGCCTGCTGATCTTCAGCCGCCGCGTGGAAAGCAAGAAAGAGCCACTGGACCTGAATCGCCAGATTGAAAACGCCCGCAAGCTCCTCGAGAGGATCGTCCCCAGGATGATCCGCATCGAGGTCCGATCGGCCGCGGACCTCAGGCCGATCGATGCCGACCCGGTGCAGATCGAGCAAATCCTGGTGAACCTGTGCATCAACGCGCGTGACGCAATGCCCGACAACGGATGCCTCGCCATTGAGACCCGCAATGTCCATGTGGCTGAATCGTCCGGGAAGCACATGGATGTCGAAACCGGCGACTATGTGCTTCTGACCGTGTCCGACACGGGCCACGGCATGGACGAGCATACGCTGAAACAGATCTACGAACCGTTCTTCACGACGAAGGAAATCGGAAAAGGCACGGGACTGGGTCTTTCCATGGTTTATGGAATCGTCAAAAACCACGACGGCTACATTACCTGCCATAGCGAAGTGGGCCGGGGAACGACGTTCAATATTTACTTTCCGGCCCTGAAAGGAGAGCACACGATGCAGTTGGCGGAAATAGCAGGCAATGAAGTCCAGGCGGGAAAATGGACCATCCTCCTGGTAGACGACGAGGAGCCGATTCTGACGGTGGGTTCGATCATACTGGCCGAATTCGGCTATCGGACATTGACGGCCGACAGCGGCGAGAAGGCGCTCGACATCATCAGGAAGTCCGGAAGCACGGTCGACCTGGTGATCCTGGACCTCAACATGCCGGGTATGGGCGGACTGCGCTGCTTTCACGAGTTGCGAACACTCCAGCCGAGACTGAAGGTCATAGTGGCCACGGGGTACATGACGGACGAGGACATACGGGATAGCCTGGAGACCGGAGTGTCCAGCGTTCTTCCCAAGCCCTATCGCCTGGAAGACATGCTCAAGCAGGTAAAAACGGTGCTCGAGGGCGCTCCGTAGCGCGGGCGTCTCAAAACATCTTTGTCTTTGACCGGCGGACCCGTTTCCTGCTAAGCTGGAGTCTCGCATATTACTCTTCAGCTCCGACCGACAGCGACAGGAGAACAAAAGACAATGGACGCCGGGCACGACAGCAGCCTATGGGAAAACGAAGACTACCAGGCGCACAGGATTCTTCAGGCCCTCTCCAATTTTTGCATCACCGTCAGTCACGGGATCATTTCGGGCAGAATAGTCCTGGGCCGTCTTTACGACAGGTACAAACGCATGCATCCGTGCATCCACTCCTACTGCAACGAGGAGAGGAGAGTGGACATCAATGCCCTCATGTGCGCCATGCAAAGGCTCCCCCATGAGATCGCCAGGGCCAGGTATTTTTACATCCAGAACAAACCGGAGAACCTGTCCCAAATACGGGGCATCGACAGGGTGGAGAGCGGCGTAAAGGGCGCCAGGGTCAGAACCGTTTACGAAATGGGCGAGGGATACTTCAAATGCATTGCCCTGGAAGGCAAGACCGATATATTCGATATCATCACGTCGCTCATAATGTACGGCATCGAATCGGGTAAGATCAAGAAGCTGCTCGAGGACAACCCGCTGCTCGAGGAAATCGACAGGCTCCGGGGCGACACCGATTCGCCGAAGAAAAACCAGATCCTCTGCAGACTCGCCAGTAAGCTGAGCGTCGACTACCGGGACATCAAGAACCTGGACGCGCTGGTCGGCAACGGACTGTTCGATTTCATCATGAGCATCATGCAAAACGATTTCGATCAGCTCGAAGTCGAATTCGCCAGCGAATTCGCGGAGACGAACTACTCCACCAAAGCGCGCCTTTGGTGCGGGAACCTGCGGCAATGCGGAGCGTTGCATCAAAGCAGGCCCATCATCATCATATCGAGCGACCTGCACAACGTGGTGAGTTGCCTGACCGATTTCGCGCGCATCTGCAAGGAGCGCATCCGGGTCATGGTCCAGGATTATCCGGACCTGGCGGAACTGGACCTGGAGCAGCCCGGGAGCCTCCATTACGCTCTCTACCGCCTGTGCCTCAAGAACCCAGAGCTTTTCCAGGAAAAACTCGAATACGAAGCCAGTTTCGGCATCCAGTTCATTCGAGACGTTCACAACACCGGGATAGACGTCCAGGTTGTGGACACCTTCAGACTCGACCCCAAAAAGGTCGACAAGAGGATCAGAATAGAAAACTGGGCCGCGGTCAAGGAGCGCGCTCCCTACATCATCAACATCCACTATGCGTTCGGACTCCAGGCCACCGAGATCATGCGCGAACTGATGGAAGCGTTCTCCACGAGGATAGAAAGCATCTCCATCATCGGCAAGGCCGGCATCGTATGCGGCAACCGGTTCGATATCATGCTGCCCACCTACCTCGTGCCCCAGGAGACGGAGACGGGCGTACACGATTTTCCCAACGGCAATCAGCTCACCAGGACGGACTTCGAAGGTCTGGTGAACTGCCAGATCCATACGGGGGGGCCGATGCTGACGGTGCCGGGCATCGCTATCCAAAACGACGTGGTGCTGCGCTACCTGATGCGCAAGTACAAAATCCAGGGGCTGGAGATGGAAGGCGTCCCTTATCTGCGAGCCGTGAGAAGGGCCCAGAAGATCGGTCTTCTTTGCGACAACATCCTCTTTTGCATCGGCTACTGGGGAAGCGACAATCCCCTCCACCCGGATGAACTCATAGCGCAGAGCCATATGGGCAGCGGCGCGGCGGCTGCGGGCGCGCTCACCGTGGCGGTGTTGGCCAAGACCCTGAACAAGGGGAGAGCCTGCATGGATCTCAAGTGCCCGACTCCAGCGTTCGGGGAAGGAAGTGAAGCCGACGACTCGTACGATCTCGGCCTCGGACAATAGGAACGGGTTGCGGACTACGAGTTCCGGGTGGCGGAGGAAGCTGGGGATTCCGCCAAAAGAAACACGAAAAGCGCGAAAGAGGAAAAAAGGCCCGCAGTGTTGGTTCTTCGTACGATGACGACTTCCGGCAACAGGGCCGACAGGTGGATAAGACGCCTGTATGAATTCGTTGTACGTTTACGGCTTCCAGGCGCTACAGGGCCAAGAGCGGGAAAAGACGCCGGTTGCCGGATGGAAACAGCCGGATGGAAGCGCTGCCTGTCCGGTATCGATCTGTCGGCGTCCATTGACGTTGACAACCATCTCCGTCTCATGAGAAAAGGATGGGGTGCATTCCGTTCGCTCACGGATTTGTCCGGGCGTACAAAGCCGGCGGTCGAGTCGCGCCGGCCGTAACGCCCGCACTATTTCTAAACTTGAAACCTCTTTTCAGGGATCTACCCGGCAATGGCGCCTGTCAAATCATCTCCTGTCACCACATCGAATCTCCTGTCCGTACCCCGGTTGATCGTGCTCCTTGCAGCGCTGTCGCTGCCGCTCCCGGGCTGCTCACCCCGGCAGATGGCCGTCAACAGCCTCGGCGATGCGCTGGCTCAGGGCTCCTCCGTGTACGCGACGGACAACGACCCGGAACTGGTCGGCGCGGCCCTGCCGTTCGGCCTCAAGACCATCGAGAGTCTCCTGTCCGAGTCCCCGCACCACAAGGGTCTGCTCCTGGCCGCGACCAGGGGATTCACCCAGTACGCGTACGCATTCGTTCAAACCGAAGCGGATTTCATCGAGGATACCGACGGGGCGCGGGCCAGGGCCCTTCGGGAGCGGGCGGACAGGCTGTACCGGCGAGCGTCGGATTACGGCCTGCGAGGACTGGATGAAGTGCGGCCCGGCTTTTCACGGCGGATCAAGACCGACCCCAATGCAGCGCTTGCCGGATTTCGCAAAGAGGACGTGCCTCTGCTCTACTGGACCGCCATGGCCCGGGGGGCCGCGATTTCCCTCAACAAGACCGATTCGGAACTGACGGCCTCCCTGCCGCTGGTCGAAGCCATGATGCACCGGGCGCGGGAACTCGACGACGGGTTTGAGATGGGCGCCATCCACGATTTCTACATCCTCTACGAAGGCGGAAGACCGGTCGCCGCTGGGGGGTCGGTAGAACGGGCGCGCGCCGCTCTGGACCGGTCGGTGCGGCTTTCCGGGGGCAACCGGGCGGCCCCGCTGGTTTCTTTCGCCGAAACGGTGGATGTGGGGCTTCAGGACCGCGCGGAATTCGAAAGCCTGCTCAACCGCGCTCTGGCGATAGACGTCGATGCGCTGCCGGAACAGCGGCTTGCCAACACAATCGCGCAAAAGCGGGCGCGGTGGCTTCTCGCCCGGACGGACCGGCTGTTTTTGGAATAAACCGTGGAATGAGCCGAGGAGAATGGACGTGAATACGCGAATCATCAGTAAGGGCATGGGGCTCCTGCTCGCAGGGGCGGCCGTTTTCATCGTACTGGCGTTCGGCGCGGAAGCCGCGGCCGAAAAGGTCGTGATCAAGATGGCGACGCTTGCGCCGCAGGGGTCCGAGTGGCACCAGGCGTTGCAGGAGATGGGCGAGCAGTGGCAAAAAGCATCCGGCGGACAGGTGGAGTTCCGCCTTTATCCGGGCGGCGTAGCCGGCGACGATACCGACGTGGTGCGCAAGATGCGCCTGGAGACGATCAATGCCGGGCTCCTGAGCGGCACGGGCCTCACCGCCATCGACCGCCACATACTGGCGCTCCAGGTCCCGCTGGCCTATTCCGACTACAACGAACTGGACTGCGTCCGCGACGCAATGAGCCCGCGGATCGAGAAGCTGTTCGAGCAAAAAGGCTTCATTCTCCTCGGTTGGACCGATGCCGGCTGGGCGTACTTTTTCACCAAGGATCCGGTCCGCACGCCGGATGACATGAAGAAGCAGAAGATGTTCGTATGGGCGGGAGACGACCAGTACGTCGAGTTGTGGAAAAAAGCCGGGTTCAACCCCGTACCGTTGCCTTCGACGGAAATCTCCTCGGCGCTCCAGACCGGACTGGTCAACGCCGTCACCTCGACGGCGCAGGGCGTCGTCATTCTCCAGTGGTACAGGCAGACGAGCCACATGAGCGACCTCAAGTGGGGAGTGCTCATAGCGGGCATCGTGGTGAACAAATCGACCTGGGACAAGATCCCCGCCGACATGCGTCCCGCCATCGAGGATGCGGCTCGGAAGGCCTGCAAGCGGCTCAGCGATTTTTCGAGGCAGTCCGAACCCAAGGACATTGAAGTCCTCAAGCAGAACGGAATCCAGGTGGTTCATGTGGACGACGAGGCGCTCGGCCAGTGGCGCAAACTCATCGATGAAGTCGTGCCGCAGGTGCGGGGTTCCTTCGTGCCGGCCGAAGCGCTCGACACGGCGTTCCGGCTGCGCGACCAGTGCCGGACCGGAGCGACCGCGGCAGGCGGGACCGCAAAACCGTCGGGCAAGAAATGATAATGCTTCGCGCGCTACTACATCACACCGGGAATTGGGCGCTCGTTACGGCTTTTCTCCTGCTGGCGGCGATGCCCCTGGTGGACTTTCTCGGACGGCCGCTCGTTGGTAACCACACACCCACTTCCTCGACCTACACCCAGCAG
>CAYOVG010000053.1:0-24890 GCA_964407285.1 uncultured Syntrophobacteraceae bacterium | reverse complement strand
GAGGACGCTTTGACCTCGGACTACCCGGATACCGTCGATCTCCTGAGCAGTCTCGGACAATCGTTCTACAATTCGGTGAACGGCTATACCGACTCCGTGGACGGTACGGTAACCAGGCAGATCGAGAGTCTCGACGACTCCAGCGCAAGACTGGACGACAAGATCGCTTCCGCCGAGGACCTCGT
Source organism: uncultured Syntrophobacteraceae bacterium (assembly GCA_964407285.1). Classification (GTDB taxonomy): domain Bacteria; phylum Desulfobacterota; class Syntrophobacteria; order Syntrophobacterales; family Syntrophobacteraceae; genus CAYOVG01. The sequence continues at coordinate 24,705 of CAYOVG010000053.1, read as the reverse complement.
GGCCCGCAAGGTGGAGTTGCTCACGCAGCAGTACACGGCCATGGAAACCGCGCTCAGTGAATTGAGCAACCAGGCGAGCTACGTTTCCACTCTCTTAAGCTCCAGTTCCTCATAAGCCTCACGAGAAGCCGCGCTCCACAAGCCCGCCTCATTCCCCCTCCGTTATCGGTATATCAGCGCCGGGAGGGGGACCCTCCCAAAGAGGACGACGAAAGGCCGGAACGAGAAGGCTGGAGAGAAGATAGAAAGGTTGGGAAAGAAATAGAATTGTGAACACGCTGTTTTGGGTCCTGATGATCGTAACATGCTTCAGCGCCGGTTGCGCGGCCGTCGGCCCCGATTATACCAGGCCGCAAATCCGGGTGTCGGGGCGGTGGAATACGGAATTCGATAACGGATTGCGTTTGAAAACAAGGGATGCCGGCGAACAGGAAGACTGGTGGAGGAACCTCCGCGACCCCGTCCTGTCCGACCTGATCGTTCGGGGTATCGGCGGCAATCTCGACCTCGAAAAGGCGAAGTCGAGGGTCCGCGAGGCCAGGGCCGGCCGGCGCATCGCAAGGGCGGACCTCTTCCCGGAGGTCGATGCCGGGGCTTCCTTCAGCAGGAGTCGCGCCGGCGGGCAAACGGGCGGCGCCGATGTCGATCTCTATTCGGTGGGGTTCGATGCGAACTGGGAACTGGACATCTTCGGAGGCGTGAGGCGCTCCGTCGAAGCCGCGACGGCGGACGCGGAGGCGAGCCGGGAGGACCTGCGCGACGTCATGGTGACTCTCATGGCGGAAATCGGGATCAACTACGTAGAAGCGCGCACCTATCAGAGGCGGATTGCCGTCGCCGAAGAGGTCCTCGGGGTGCAACGGGAAACCCTGAATTTAACACAGTCTCGCTTCGAAGCCGGCCTTACCGGGGAACTGGAGGTCCAGCAGGCGAGGTACAATCTCGAGAATTCGCGTGCGCAAATCCCCGTGCTACGTACGGGGCTCGCGGAAGCCCTGAATCGTCTTGCCGTTCTCCTGGGCGAGCAGCCGGGAGCGGTGCACGCGCGGATGCATGGCGAACCCGATGACGGGTCGCTACGCGCGATGGGAGCGTCCCGCGCCGTCACGGGGGCGATTCCCGTCGCGCCCCTGGATGTCGCCGTCGGCGTTCCCGCGGATGTCCTCAGGCAACGGCCCGATGTGCGCCGGGCGGAGAGAGAACTCGCCGCGCAGACCGCGAGGGTCGGTGCGGCCGTTGCGGACCTCTATCCGAAATTCACCCTGAGCGGTTCCATCGGTCTGGACGCACTCAGCGCCGGGAGCCTCTTCACGGGCGGCAGCCGTTCGTTCGGATTCGGTCCGGCGATCAGCTTTCCCGTTTTCAACGCCGGGGCCATCCGGGGCAACATCGAAGCGCGGTCGGCCCTGCGGGAACAGGCGCTCATCGCGTATGAATCCAGTGTTTTGAGCGCCCTGGAGGAAGTGGAGAACGCGCTGAAGGCCTACGCGGAGGAGCACAACAGGCGACGCTCGCTTGCCGATGCGGTCGAAGCGGCGCGCAAGGCTTCCGTTCTGGCCGAAGACCGGTACAACGCGGGGCAGAGCGACTTCAGCAACGTGCTCGACGCACAGAGGTCCCTATTTTCCTTCGAGGACCAGTCGGCTCAAAGCGACGGGACCGTGGCGTCGAACCTGATCCGGCTCTACAAGGCCCTCGGAGGAGGCTGGTCGTCGCTTAATTGAGGTTTATCGACCACGAAAAACACGAAAGCGCGAAAGAAACAAAAGGAAATCCAAGAAGATCAGAGGTGAAGATGAAAAAACGGACTTTTTACAGCACAAATATCGGGAAACAGGCGGGTGAACGTGAAGTCGATCAACTCCGTCAGTGATTCGGCAGCCGGTTCCCGCATTTCCGAAACCCTGGAGACCGGTTCTTCCGCAGGTCGCAACCGGAGCATCAAACGCCGGATATTCGTGTGCGTGGCGGGTCTGGTCGCCATTTCCGGAATCGTCTATCTGTTCGCGGGCAATGGCGACGGCAAGATTCAGTACAGCACGCGGGAAGCGGTGCGCGGCAGCCTTTGCGTTACGGTCACGGCCACAGGCAACCTGGAGCCGACGAACCAGGTGGACGTGGGAAGTGAACTATCGGGGACCGTCAGGCATGTGGAGGTCGACTATAACAGCTATGTGAAGATGGGACAGGTGCTGGCGCGGCTCGACACGAGCAAGCTCCAGGCGCAGGCGCTGCAGTCGAAGGCGTCGCTCGAATCCGCACAGGCCAAAGTCCTGCAGGCTCAGGCCACCGTAAGGGAAGCGAGGAACGAATTGGGGCGGCTCAGGCGTCTTCGCGAACTCAACAGCAAGGCGCTCTCTCAGCACGACCTGGATGCCGGCGAGGCGACCCTTGCCCGGGCCGTTGCCGATGAGGCGAGTTGCAAGGCGGAAGTGTCGCGAAACAAAGCTACCCTCGAAGCCAACGAGACCGACCTCTCCAAGGCCGTTATTCGTTCGCCCATAAACGGCGTCGTGCTCACCCGTTCCGTGGAGCCCGGGCAGACCGTGGCGGCCGGCCTCTCGACGCCGGTGCTCTTCACCCTGGCCGAAGACCTCACGAAGATGAAGCTGCTCGTGGACGTGGACGAAGCGGATGTGGGCGCGGTGCGGGACGGGCAGGACGCATCGTTCACCGTCGATGCCTTTCCGGATCGCCGATATCCCGCCAGGATCGTGCAGGTTCGCTACGGCGCGAAGACCAAGAACTCGGTGGTTACCTACAAGGCGGCGCTGAACGTGGACAATGCCGATCTGTCCCTGCGGCCGGGCATGACGGCCACCGCCGAAATCACCGTCAGGCGGATTGAGGATGCCGTTCTCGCCCCCAATGCGGCACTGCGCTTCACACCCCCCGCCGAGGAGGAGAAAAGCGAAACGGCAGGGCGGCAGAGGGCAGGCATCATGAGCAAGCTGCTCCCCCGTCCCCCGGCGCCTCCGGCGAAAAAGGCGGAAAGCCCGGCCGGAGCCGTCAAAGGTCCGTGCGTCTGGATCGTGCGGAACGACGGACGGCTCGTTGCCGTTCCGGTCGTCACGGACGCTACGGATGGAAATTTCACGGCGCTCAAGGGCGGGGCTGTCGAACCCGGTACGCTTCTCGTCGTGGATATGGTGAAGGAGAAACGATGAAGACAGGGGGCGGACCGGGGAAAACGGCTTCCGGGAAGACCGGAACGGAAGGGATGGAGTCTTCGGGGCCGGCAGCGGGGAGTCCGGACGGGCCGCCGCTCATCCATCTCGACAACGTGACGAAGGTCTACGGGGCGGGACTTGCGTCCATGTATGCGCTACGAGGCGTCGACCTGGTCATCGAAGCCGGGGAGTTCGTCGCGGTCATGGGACCGAGCGGTTCGGGCAAGTCCACCTGCATGAACATCCTGGGATGCCTGGATACGCCCACTTCGGGCAAGTTCGCATTTGGCGGCGTGGATGTGGGTGCATTGGGACGGGACCGGCGGGCGCTTCTGCGGCGCCTTTACCTGGGGTTCATCTTCCAGGGGTTCAATCTGCTCAACCGGACCTCGGCCCTGGAAAACGTCGAACTTCCATTGATATATCGTGGCGTTCGGAGAGGGGAGAGAAGACGTCGCGCGATGGATGCGCTGGGCGCGGTGGGACTCGAGGGGTGGGAGTCCCACACTCCGGGCGAACTCTCGGGAGGCCAGCAGCAGCGGGTAGCCATTGCCCGCGCCATCGTATCCGATCCCAAAGTGATCCTGGCGGACGAGCCCACCGGAAACCTGGACACGGTAATGAGTCGTGAAGTCATGGAACTGCTCACTGCATTCAACCGGGAGCGGAGCATCACCATCGTGATGGTGACGCACGAACCCGATATGGCCTCCTATGCCGAACGGCGGATTCATTTCCGGGATGGTGCGATCGATCGGTGATGGTGACGGCCGTCCACGAAAGATTTGGGGGAGGAATTGCATGATCAGGGAAACCGTTCTCCTGGCTCGGAGGGAAATCCGCAGGAACGTTTTGCGTTCTTCGCTTACCATTCTTGGAATCGTCATTGGAGTGGCGGCCGTCATCACCATGGTGACGCTGGGCGGCGGCGCCACGGCACAGGTGAGCGCCGAAATTTCGAGCCTGGGAAGCAACCTGCTGCAACTGAGACCGGGGCAGGGGCCGCGGGGGCCGGGGGGGCCCCGCGCGGCGGCCCAGTCTTTCAAGGCGGAGGATGTCAAAGCCATGGAATGCGACATTCCGGGGTTGGCCGCGGTAGCCCCCAGCGCATCCCTATCCGCCCAGACCATCTACGGGAGCAGGAACTGGTCCACCACGGTCACCGGGAGCACCAACGATTTTTTCAAGGTGAGGAACTGGCCGATAGCCGCCGGACGGGAGTTTTCAGAGACCGAATTGCATTCGGGAAAGGCCGTGTGTATCATCGGCTCCACTGTAAAGAAGGAATTGTTCGGGGTGGGTGAGGACCCTCCGGGGACCTGGTTGAGGCTGGGAAGCATCTCGTGCCGGGTGATTGGAGTGCTCCGGACAAAGGGACAGTCCGGTTTTGGAGGCGACCAGGATGACGTGGTGCTGATTCCTCTCAGGACTTTGCAGCGGAGAATGGCCGGCAGCACCGATATCGATGCGGTTTACGTGTCGGCGAAAGACGGCGCTTCAACCGCAAAGGTAAAGGAGGACATGGTGCGCCTCATGAGGGAGCGCCGCCATATCGAAAGCGGGAAGGACGACAACTTTCACGTGATGGATATGCAGGAGATAGCAGGCGCGCTCACGGGGTCCACCCGCGTGCTCACGGCGCTCCTCGGAGCGGTGGCGGCGGTGAGCCTCCTGGTGGGAGGCATAGGAATCATGAACATCATGCTGGTTTCGGTAACGGAGCGCACGCGAGAGATCGGCATCCGCCTCGCCATCGGGGCGATGGAGCGGGAGGTGCTGATGCAGTTCCTCGTGGAAGCCGTGGTGCTCTCATGCTTCGGCGGGATCATGGGAATCGTGCTGGGCCTTGCCGCCGCCGTTGGTGGAGCATCGGCTCTCGGGGTCCCCTTCGTGTTCAACTCCACCATTGTGGTGGTATCCTTCCTCTTCTCCGCCGCCGTGGGAGTCGTGTTCGGCTACTTCCCGGCCCGCCGCGCCGCCCGCCTCGATCCCATAGAAGCCCTGCGGCGGGAGTGACCGGGAATAACGGCCCATTTCAGCTTGACGGCGGCCTTATCCCGGATAACACAAAAGCGGGGTCCCTGTTGCCGGATGAACCCCTGTTCCGGCAAAGGCGCGAGCAATGAAAACAAAATCCGCATGATTGCTCGTTTCACGGCTCACATCTGAAGTAGCGCTCAACCCGGCTCGTGTTGCCGGTCCCGTCCATTCACACTCGGATACCTTTACATCGCGCCCCGGTCCGCATTCAGCCGGAGCTTTTCTTTCCGCCGCTTCCTTCGATGCTCCCCACCCGACGCCGCAATGGTTCCGGGATGCGGCGCAAGCGCCGCGGCTTTCAAACCATACGGCAAGCCGCGAAATGGGGAAGCGTTTCGGGGGCCGGACGAAAAGACTTTGCAATACGGCCTTCTTAAGGATATGTATTGCCTGAATTCCCGTTTGAATTCCATCGCCCCGCATGGAGCGGGGAGTGGTTTCTTCACCCGGAAAGGAAAGACGGTAACCGGACATGTCCGCATCCGAAGGCTATGAGGCGGAAAGGCTGGAAGGGCGCGACTTCAGCGCGAAGTTGCGCCTCGTTATGGATCGTTTTCCCAGGGGGCTCGGCCTGAGCCGCGAAGACCTGGGGCTCATCTCGTGGCTGTACTTCTACGAACAGGACACGGGGGCGCAGGAGATTTCCGACTCCCAACTCAAGTGGCTGCTCCTGGAGGCGGCAGGCCATGCGGGCATGGACCCGCAGTCCGTCCAACCCGCCCAGATCATCCAGCGGCTCATGCGTCTCGATATCCTGAGGGTCGCCCTCACGGACAGCAGCAGGCGAGGGTACAGGCTCACGTGCCTCGGACGCTCCGTGGCCCGGAACGTGGCGGAGGACATCGACTACGGCAGCGAGCAGTTGAATGCGCTCCTCGGTTCCGCCCTGAGCGAAGCCGGGTCCGCGGGAGAGGAGGGCGGCGGCTCGCTCTTCCGGTACCTTAAGTACATCTTTCTCGAAACCATCCGGGAGAAGATCGAGTACAAGCTGCTCGCCATCGAGGAAGATCTCGACAGGCGCAAGGGGGCGGTCAAGAAGACCTACTCGGGACAGGACCAGGCGGACTTCGAGGCCGCCATCCGGGACATCGAATACTGCCGCATGGCGCTGACCGAACTGGTGGACGCCGTGCAGGAATCCTCCGCCTGCGTCCGCCTGGAGGAACTGCTCCACGAGCATATTCAGCGGCGCCCCGAGCCGCGCCTCAACGAAGCGCTCGAGAAATCCCTCAACTTTCTGTACGTGCTCCGGGGACGCGTCGACGTGATGCTCAAGGACGTGGTGCAGTTCATCCGCGACTGCATCGCCTACCGGTCCCTGGCGTTCACCGTGGATTCGCGCGAGCGCATGTGCCGTATCCAGGAGAAAATCCTTACGCACGCCCTCACCCACGATGTCCGGATGCCCATACTGGAGCAGCCGCGCATTCCCCGGATGGACCTCAACTGGAGCCGGCAGGAGCGGGAGCGGCCCGTCATCCTGGATCTGGAACGGCTGAGGACCCTGGAGGGCTTCACCCCGCCGGAACCGACGTCCATAGAACCCGAGTGGAAGGAACTGCTCCTCGATACCGCCAGGAGAGAATGGGCGGAACACGCCAGCCGGGGCGGCATCGACCTCGGCGTGTGGCTCAAGAGCCTGGAAGGCGCGGTTCCCCAACTGGCCGGATCGGCCTGCCTGGGCGTCTGGCTCCTTGCGCAGGATTTGCCCAAATGGACCCCGCTGGTTATGCTTGAGCACCTCGAAGGGCAGTGGATTCCCATCGACGACGAGTGGATGATGGAAGGCGTGAAGCTGGCTCCGGTTCCGGCCGCGGTGTTGACGCCGGTTCCGATGCCCACGCCCCCGACCGGTTCCGAAGGATTAGAATCGTCTCAGCATGAACGAAATGGATAACCACGACAAGGACAGTCACGACAACAACGACGCGGACCGGGACGAGGCCTTTCCCGTCTCCGGCCCCGGTCCCGCGCCCGGTTCGTACTCGAGAGCGAACGACGACCCTTTCCTTCCTCTACGCAGAAATCCGGTCGCGTTTCAGAAGGTGATTCACTCCCTGATGAACGGAAAGCACATCGACCCCTACCTGCCGGAGGAGTTCCGCTTCCTGGAAAACTACCCGGCGGCCTGGGAGGACTTCTTCCAGTGGCTCGGGTACCGGCTCCGGAGGAGCGAACTGGGCGGAAATCCGTTCTTCTACCTGGACGCCGCCGCCGACCCCATCTCCCGGGGCCGGCTCAGCAGGGGGGCCACGTTCCTGGGGCTCTACCTGTCCTGGTACTTCTTCATGCTCGGACCGGGGGAGGCCGATCGCATAACTACGGAAGAAATATTCCAGCGGCTCGTGAGCAGTTATCCCTTCCACTTCCTGCGAGCGGTGTTCGTGCGCAGGATGAGCGGCCCGAGCCCGTTGGAGCTCAGCGAAGACCAGGCGGAGAAGCTTCGCGGCTACATACGCAGGGAACTGGCGGAACTGGCGAAGTACAGGTTCGTCGATATCCGTCCGCACCCGAGAGCCAACTGGCAGGACCTCACGGTGCACCGGCTGCCGGCTCTCTACCGTTTCTGGGAACTCGCCCTCCACGTTCGCGCGAGAAGTGGGGGCGGGAGCGGCGCAGCCCGCGGGGGCGGCGACGGCGGCGACGGGAGCGACGCAGCCGACGCCGGACGCAATGGGGGCGGCGGCAACGGGATTGAATCCGACATAGACGATGTGGTCGCCGAGGTTTGGGGCAGCGTGGAGCCGGAGGCCGAAGAGGACGACCAATGAGCCATCCTTTCTTCCGTCCGCCGGAGGTCCATGCCGAAGCCCTCATCATGGTCGGATACCGCCTCTACCCGTATGCGCGTATCGACCTGCACCCGCGCCTGACGCTGCTTGCGGGGGGCAACGGGGCGGGCAAGACGACCCTTCTGGACGCCCTGCAGACCATCGTGATCGCCGACCAGCGCTACCTCCACCTGAACGTGGCCGCCGGGCAGAACGACCGGGACATGGGCGGGCAGATGCAGGGCCGGGTGGCCTGGGCCGTGCTGCACATCACGGGGCACTCCGAGGTCGAGGCCATCGGAGTGCACATGGCGCGCCGCGCGGCCGCCGAGTACGTCGATCTGAAGCCGTTCGCCCTCATCGGCACGGCCCCGGACCAGGACCTTTTTCTCTCCTCCGGGGACGCCCGCGCCATCATCCAGGACGTGAAAGCCCTCGGCCGGAATGTGGCCTCCCGGAAGCCCGCCCCCGCCAGGGTCAAGGAGTTCGGCTCCCTCAACGAGTACCACCGCTTCCTCTACGACGCGGGACTCCTGCCCCTCGACCTCTCCAGGGGCGGTAGGCGGCGTTTCTCGCTCCTGTGGCGGCAGGCGACCCAACCCCACCTGGGAGAACTCAACAGCTTCCTGCAGCGCACCCTCTGCCATGAACCGGAGCGGCGGCTGACATTCGACGACGTGGAGAAGCTCATGCAGGAGCGGCTCCACACGGAGCGGCAGATCAAGCGACTCGCGGAACTGCGGGAACTCGACCTGGAGCTGCGGGCCGCCGCCGCCGACCTCGACCACCACCGGCGCAGTTGCCTCGGGAAGAGCCTGGGGATGGCGGAGCGCCGGGTGCAGGCGGTGGAGGACGATCTGCGGGAGGGGGACGCCCTGTTCCAGCAGATGGACAGCGACATCGCCGGCTTCAAGAGTGAACTGGATGTGTTCCGCGTGAAGCTCGACGAGTTGGGGAATGAGCGGGACAGGTACCTGCGCGAGCAGGGGGAGTGGAGCCGCAAGTACAAGCACTACAAGGATTACGTCGCCCACAAGCGCCTGCAGGAGGAGTTGGAGGAGGAAATCTACCTGGCGCAGCAGGATGTCTTTCCGCTGGAAGACAAGGCGCGGGAGGCGCGGGCCGGGGTGGAGAAGCTCCGGGGGCAGGTCCAGGATGTCTCCAACGACCTGGCGCGCAAGAGGGAGCGGGAGACGGAACTCGACCGGCAGGCGCGCAAGTGGCTGGAGTTTCGGAAGGACCTGGAGCGGGCCGCGCAGATGGCGGAAAGGGAGATCCGGACGTCGTCCGACCTGGAAGCCCTGTGGCGGGAAGTGAACGAGGAACGCAGAAGCGTCCAGGAACTCAAGCCCTTGAAGCAACTCCTCTCCCAGTGGGAGGACAGGGCGAAGGCGCACGGCGCGGCGGTCGAACTTGCGGGGAAGCTGGCGCTCCTGTGGCCCGATTTCTTTAGAGGCGGGAGCGTGGATCGCGCCCTGCTGGACGACGCGCTGGCGCAGCTTCGGGGTGTCGAGAAGGATATCGCCGTCCGGAGGGATGGGCTCCTCAGGGAGAAGAAGGAGCTTGGCGCGCGCATCGAGGAGCTTTCGAGGGGACGCCTGCCGCTCCCGGCGTCGGCGTCGCGCCTCGTGGAGGAGGGGCTGGCGCAGCCGTTCGTGAATAACTTCGACGGACTGGATTTCGAGGAAGTGCGCGAGCGCCAGGACAGGATCGGCCCGCTGGCGCAGGCGATTGAGCCTGCTTCGGCCTTGCCCGGTGTTCCCGAGGCTTCCGATGCTGAGGCTCCAGAGGCTCCAGGGGGGCTCGAAATTTCCACCGGCGTTCCCGAAAGCGGCGACGTTTCCGAACATGCTACCCGTGTCCTCGACATTAACGGCGTTTCCGAACATGCTCCGGAGTCGGAACATGCTCCAGAGCCGGAACATGTTTCCGACTCCGCTCACGGTTCGAATCCGACCTCCCCCGCTCACGATTCGGTTCCGACCTCCGACCTCCGACTTCCGACCTCCGCAAACAAGCTTTCCCGCATGGCCCGCGGCAAGCAGCCCTTCCTGCTGGTGCTCGCCCCGGATGCATGGAAGCAGTTCCAGGTGCTGGCGCGAAGCGAGGAAGGAATCATCACGGGGTTCGGCGGGATCGCCTGGTATACACCAAAGGGGCCGGTCTGGATCGGAGCCGAAGCCAGGAGGCGGCAGACGGCGAAGGCCCAGGACAGGGTCCTGGAAATCGATACGCTCCTCCGGGAAATGAAGCTGGAGGAAGATCTTACCGGGAAGCGGCTCAAGGAGATTCAGCACTTTCTGCCCCGTCTGGAAGCGCTGGCGGATGTGGAAGCTCCGCTCCGGGTGGCGGAACTGCGGGAGAAGGTCGAGACGCTCGAAGGGGCCGCTCCCCGTAGCGAGAAGCTCTACCCCGTGCTCCAGAAGCTCTTCCAGCGGAGTGAGTTGTTCGACTTCGTCCAGGCTCCGGAGGAGATGGAGCGCCTCAAGGACGCGATCCGGGAGGCGGAGGAGCGCGCCCGCAACCTGGATGAGGCGCTCGAGGCGGCGAAGAGCCTGGAGATGAAGGTGTCCGACGAGCAGGCGGACCTCCACGGCCGGCTCCAGGAGATGCACCGGGACCTGGAGCGGGTGCAGACGATATGTTCGAGATTGGAAGAGGAGGAGCCCGAGGAGGTCCTGCACGGCCGCGTGGACTTCGGGAAGACGGAGGAACTGGCGCGGCGCATCGAGGAGCTGGACGCGCAGAGGGGCGAGGTCCAGAATTCGCTCCTGATGGGCGAGCGCCGCTTCGGGGAGCTGATGAACCGGTACAAGACGCAGGGGGAGACGCTTGCGCGGTTGCGGCAGGAGTTGGGGCGGGCTCAGAAGGAGCAGGAGCGGGCGGTGGAGCAGTGGCTGCAGTACTACCCTCGGGAAGAACCGCGGAGCATTCCCGTCGGAAAGCCCAACGAGCGCGACCAGCACAAGGCGGTGTGGGACAGCCTGGCGCAGTCGCTCAATGCTCGCCTGTCGGAGGTGAGCGCCCGGTACGACCTTGCGCTGCCCGAGGACGACCAGCCCGACGGCCTGGTCGTCCAGTTGCTGCAACTGCTGCTGCCGCCGGGGGTGAGTCTGGATCGCCTGGAGGACCAGTTCGCCCGCCTGCAGTCGGAGCTTCAGCAGATCGAGCACAAGATCAAGGGGCACGTGGAGGAAATCCGCTCGACCGTGGAGACGGAAGTGCGGCGCCTTCGGATGCACTTGGCGAGGGTCAACCGGATACTGTCGGCCCTGAGCTTCGGCCGGATCAAGAAGATCTACCTGGAGTTGGAGGAGTTGCCCGCCTACCACGCCCTGAAAAAGCTCGACAGCGTTCTGCGGCTGTTGAACCGGCAGGAAGGGGTGACGCTACGTGAATTCGTGGAGCAACTGAGGGCTTTCATCCTGAGGGAGGCGAACGTCGAACTCTCGGAGGAGCAGATCGCCGACTACCGCTCCTATGTGCGCATTCGGCGCGCCATCGTCGACAGGGAGGAGCGGGTGAGGGAAGGGGGGCTTTCGAGCGGCGAGACCCTGGGCGTGAACCTGGCTCTTTGCCTAGCGGTCCTTTTCTTCCTGGGGCGGGAGCAGGGCGGGAACCGGGAGAACGGCATGCTGATCCTGGCGCTCGACGAGGCGGAGCGCCTCGACGCCAGGGCGTTGGAAACCATCCGTGACCTGCTCGACGAGGTGCGGTGCCAGTTGGCCGTCGCCATGCCGCGCCCCGTGGACATCCCCGACTCCATCTGCCACCTGCTCACCCCTCTGGCCCAGGGGGTTACCCATATCCACCTCTACCGCAGGGATGGGAACGGGGAGGGCGAGAGCATCGAGGGCGATGGCGGCGAGGAGGAATTCAATCGGGATGCAGGTGAATTGGAAAAAATGGAGTAAAAGACGGCAAAGGGGAGACAACCGAGCCGGAAGCCAGGGTGTGGGGCTATAGAGATTCTATAGTCCTTTTACCACGTTTGACTGTTCACAATACTATACTACCTATAGGATCTTGGTCCAATTCAGATCTTATTATGTTCATTGATAAATCTCTCAATATCCTTCTTGATATTATTCAGTAGAGGACAATTGTAATAGAAGTGAGCTTTATTTGTGTTAAGAAGTGATTTATAATCAAGAGTCATCTCTATATAACTTGCATGTCGTTTCTTCTTTACTTTTTTGCTAACCCTCTCTTTATCAGATCTAGAATTGATTTCTTTAATCATTTCCGCAGATGTTGTGCTGACTATTTTCCTTAATAGACGGCAGACAACATCATCAAAAAGTATATGTCCTTTCATGAATAAATAGACATTCTCCGGAAACACACCAGAATCAGCCAGTATCTTTCTAGTCACTGTGATTTCGCTTTCATAGTTAGGGTTGAGTATTTTAAGCTTAGCCTTTGCATCATTGATCATGTTAAATGCTTTGCTTTTTATTTCTTCAATAGTCTTAGCTCCATTATTATCAAGAGATAGATCTTCGGGAATAGCAATGTTCTTACCGAATTCAGTAACTAATTCTATTCCACTAAAGCAAGAATAGATGAAATACACAAACAGATCATATATTGCTTTTGAGTAGTCTATCAAAAACCTAGTAAGACTAAATTGGTTCGGAGTGTTATATGTCGCATCTACACATATGCCATCGAGACTTTCTGCCAAACATTTGTAGTTCTCTATAGAGTAAGTGTATGTTTGAAAAATATATGGAATATATTTTTGAATAATTTGAGCATATTCCGAATTTCTGACTAGATAATTATAGTCACTATCCACGCAAATGACTTTATTGGAACCAACAACTTCCGGATTTTCACTAACTAACTTAAAAAGGAAATCTTTCCCTCTTAGTTTTTTATTTTGCATATTCTGTACTTCACTGCAATAGGACGATTCCACCACTTTTCCATCTGAACTGAGTGCATAGAATTCAAACTCTATATCTAATTTTGGTGCAAATCGTTTGAAGATAGCGTACCAAAATGGTATGTCTGCCTCGCTTTCAAGGTATAGTTTGACCTTACCTGGTTCAACTGTGATGACGTTCTCAGCAACTGCACGCTCATTATCCACTATTCCCCAGAACTCAAACTGATCGGTCATTTTATGACTCCACAAGTGATTTAATTTGATTCATTTCTACTGTATTCACGATATAACCTTTCTTTATGATTCCAGGTGTATGAGTGGCGACTATGATCTGTATATTCTGATTCAGTCTTCGAATATAGCTAAACAGATATTCTTGCCATCTCAAGTGTAGAGAGTTTTCAGGTTCATCCATAATTAAAACATATCGAAGTTCTTCATTTGCAATAGCTCTAAACTTGAGGATCAATGCTGTCAACAGAATTATTAATATTTGTTTTTCGCCTGTTGACAATTGATCAGGCATTAATACACTTCCATCATCAAGACGGAAGATTGCTTGCGAAGGTGTACTTGTCTGTATAAACTCAGCATACCGTAAGATATGTGATCTATAGCGTGAAGCATAGTCTTTACCCACCTTTGATTCCAGAAATCCCAAATATTTCTTATCGACAGCATAAGCTTCATCACTCACCATGGATTCAAGCTTATTCCGAAGCTCCGCTGTAACTACGTTGTCATCTAAAAATCCTTTTAAACATTTCTGAGTGAATTTAATCTTACCAATAAAGCTGATCTCTTTTTGTGTTCTTATGAAAATCTCATCCCTTGTTAACTGAACAAAATAATCAACGTAAGGCGTAGGGTCGATTCCGATTGTTCGTAAGTTCTCGATTTCCGATAGAAAGCGATCGATTCGTTCCCACAGTCTTGATGTTAATTGCTTTTCGACCTGCTCTCTGGTTGTTTCGATTTGATCTCCTTTCGTTTCTTCCAATTCCAACGGGGCATCGAATGTCGAAATAAACTCTGGCAGAAGCCGAAACTTTGGTCTTACCCGGCATTTGATACCGCTTTTCGTTCTTTCATAACTTAACTCTTCATTATTATCGAAAAGGATTGTAAATTCCTGTGGAGGATAGTTCACAACACCAGGCTTATCGTATTTATTCGCTAATGCGTAATTGATGAGTTGAAGGATAGTTGATTTACCGCTACCGTTTATTCCAACCAGAATACTAACATTATCGTCGATAGGCCAGTCGATATCAAATTTATCCCAAAGACCTTTGACCAAGATTCTTTTGATAGAAGTGATTTCTCCAATCTGATCTTCTGGTTCGCAGTTTTCTTCCAAGGATTTCTGTCCGCTTTCAATTGACTTCATACGTAGTGACTTTGAAACGTAACGCATCTTCTTTAATGTATCTTCAACCATCGCAGCGGACGCGATATGTGAGGGAGAAGGAAGAACGTATCGATTCTTGAACTCATTTCTCGGTTCTATGGTCATATAATCGAGAGCACCAATACCTTCCAATTGCTTACCTATATTCAGGTTGAGCATTACCATTAACTCGCGAAGACGATCTACCTCCCAAAGGCATTCAATATCGCCCTCAACAAGTTTCCTCCTGGTAAGTTCATCTAAAATATATCTCTCGAATTCATATTTTATACTCTTCAGATGTGCATCACTCGATGGGGTGACTTTACTATCCCACTCTGCAAATAAATCAAGATAGCGTTGGAATCGATTGGAGAGGTACAATACGGGCTTGATGCGAATTGAACCTAATCCCAAAGGTTTTCCCATACCGATTTTATGGCCCCAACCATACGGTAAATCCAGCGCGAAGAGCAATGCACCAAGTTCTACATTTGAGAGGTTTTCAAAGCGGATACGGCCATGAAAAGCTATACCAGAGCATATTGCTTGAATTCTTGTATATTGGTTAGAGTTTTCAACTCTTGCAGTATCTGTCTCCTCCCAATGCCTGGTATCGTCGGACTTGTGCCAATACACCTTGTACCCGCGTATCGCACTATTATTGTTATAGTGGTTAAGCTGCTTGACTTCGTCGCTGCTTTGAGTCAGGTAATGCTGGAAAGTAGTAGGTTTGGGCATCGACAGAATCTTGGGTGTCTTCTCGCCAAGTGCGGAGCGTTTCTGGGATTCAATTAGAAAAGCATCTTCAAAGTAAACCCGTCCCGCGAAGGTTGTCGCATTACCAAAAATGGATTCGGAAAAGTCCATCTTTGCAGCGGCTTGCAGAATCGCTAAGATTTCATTCTTCTTCAACTTTCTATTGTGCTCTTTCAACTGCATATTAACGAGAATCGTAGAAAGATCTTTCTCTGCAAATTCCTGGTCAATAAGTTGTAGCAATTCCTCTGGAATTGGCTTCGGGAGGGAATCTTTCACTCTTTCCAGCACGGACTCGTCGACACGATGACTTATTATGGGGACATGTTCTCCGATCGATTTTTCATATGCTAATCGAAACATACCAGTGTGACCGAACGAGATCCTATCGTTGCCCTGTTCATCTTGCCAACGAACATAAAAACAAGGGACGTCACCCTCAATACTATCGCTTAAGCGAGCTTCTTCAAGAAGATCAAGGCCATTGGTATCACGATTGCGGTCCTCCCGGTAGCTACGGATATCTTCGTCCGGGATTGGAATAATCTCGGCATCGTCGGATGGGAAAGCTATCAGCCAATCTCGTTTCTTGTTTGGCATATTACCAGATACTACAAGATAAGATCTGTCCAGCCTATAATAGCAAAACTCATTGTATTTGTACCCTCTTTGCTCCGTGATTTTGCGAGCCTCGGTCTTTAATATCTGTCGGAAATTACTGCCGGACGATTTAATTTCGAAATGAAGCCCCCTTTCATGCTTTTGGCACTTACGGAGTACTCCGACAGAGAAATTGTACTGCGTTCGTCGGGTGGCACGGTCGTATGAACTCATTCGCTGCTGGTATTCAGTGCGCAGGTTGCTGCGGTCCGCCAACCCCCGATAGTAAAGGCGCTTATTATCGAAAAAATGGAATCTTCCGAAACTGATCATTTCTACCATGTTGCGTACCATTCCACGCAATGAACTACCCGGAATACGGAGCCTACCGGCCGGCGCATAGAAGTCGGACTTATTCTTGTTTTCTATTTCAGCTTCTACTTCTTCAGGCTTGAGCGTGCCACGTATATATATTGGGGTAAGTGTTTCGATCTCAATATCTATCCAGCCTGTATTCTTGTTAGTATCGTAAATGTCTGCCAACGGTATGGTATGATTGTTTTCTATCACTTGGCGATTGAGCGGTACGAAGTTGTATGGTGCGTGAGCAGGATTGCGGACATGGCCGACATGATCAATTTGGCAATCTTGGTCGGTCGGTTCTCCTTTTTTTATCTTTGGTGGTTCAAGCGGAACCCGCTCATCCCTTGCAGATGTAGGCCAGCTACGTTCTGCCTTGCTTTGGATAAATGGGAAAGATTCCTGTGTAGATTTGGTGGAAAAAAGAACTTTGTCCTCTGCCTTGATCAGGGTAATTCGACCACCTTGTCTTTCCACTTCTACTTTCGCGCCATCTAATGTCATATCCGGTAGAACTAAGTTAGGCACGGACATCTTCTTCCCATCTTCGAAATGCAGTTCGGCGACGATCTTTTTTTTCTTTGTCTGTCGTAACACTAACTTTGCTGTTTCCACGCCTGTTTCCTTTATGTCAATTCGTTCTGGCCGTCGGTGAATGCGACAAAACGGCAATCAACGTAGGTGGCCTGGTGAATGGCATTGAACCTGATATAATTATGAGTCTTAATAGATATGCGCTTCTTGAGCACACCTGTGTCATCGAATTCGACGTTTGCCAATGGTAATATCAGCTTTGCACCACGATCTTCTTCAATGACCGAGAACTGGGATGACAGACGTTCACCCCTCGTCCCAAGCAATAGTTGATGAGCCATGACCGCTTCCGCCAGTTCTCCATCTCCGTCGATCCGCAGTCTAGCTTTCCATGTCCCGTTTGTCCGCCAGACATACAGCTCTCGCTGTATATCGAAAACGCGAATCTTCTGTACGTACCTTAAATCAAGTTTCTCGTCATCGTAAAACTCAAGCTCTTTTCCGTGGCACAAACCATGCATGACTTTGTTATCGATCCATGCGACTATGAATGCACTGTGTGGAAAATGGCCGGCCAACGCGGTATAGAGACCTCCCTGGTCTATTTCGCCTAGCGGCTGAACTCTCGATCTAAGGGCAACCAAACTCAGACCATTTGCTTGAAGCCTGCATTCCTCATACATTGGTCTTGCTCCATTCCTGCAATGCCGACACAAGGCCCTGCAACTTCTCTCTTTGTTCTTTTCTCAAACCAGAAAGATCTTTATCGAGTAGGATTTTGTCATCACCGTGAATAATCTCGGCGCTTTCTCCTTGAAATGTACCGCGGCCGACGTTCTTCTCGCCTCCAACGGCCAGATCTCCGCTCCACAAGTCTTTTAAGACGAGTAACAGCAGACCTGCTTCACAGTCCTCGCAGTCCTCGACATCCATGCGTAGAGTCACGGTCTTATCATTGACCGGCGCAAAAACCGGCATACTGTCAAACAACCCGCCTTCCATCACGCCTCCCGTGAAACGATCCACGCGAATGCGACTCTGCAATTCGGTCGGAAAGTCCGATGGTGAGAGAGTTATCTCCTGAATAGTGACACGGCCCTTTTTCGCACTCTTTGAACGGCTCCTGTTATCAACATGGCCAAATAGCTTTATGATGAGTTCGTTAGCCCCGTCCGGATGAAGCGTATTGACAATACGTTCCGCTCGCGCTCGAATCGCACCCCTTAGCGAAGTACCGGGGATGACCCATTCGTCGCATGATTTGAGCTGTGTCGCATCCGACATTCTGGCATCTCCGGCATACGAGCGCACAATGAGGGAACTATTCAACCTGAGTTGTGCAATGATGCTGAAATGCTTTCCGGCTGTAATAAACGGCTCACCGAGGGCGCTTGGGGGGATGGCATTCTGCGTGATAAAATCTCGTTTCAACCAGTTGAGGATATGTCTTTCCGAAGACCCACTCTTCGACTTCGATCCGTTTTTGGCTGGAAAAAAATCAAATAAGCAGAGCTTCGCAGTATCTGCGAGCAATGCAATCTTTCCGAAGCCGCTGTTGGTTCTGGCCCCAATTCGAATCCGATCATTGATCATAAGCTCGTAAATCGTTCGAGCGGTCTGCTTCACGAATGCCTCATCGTCTTCTCTGTACGTAAATTCCATGTTGAGTTGAAAGCGTGCCCTACGTTCCAGTAATTCAAAATCAAATTTGCCCCCGTGTTCTGCGATGCCACTTTGATTATTGATGCGAACACCGTCACGAGTAACAACTTCAGGGATGCGGTCTTCAACATGTGTAAGATCCGAGCAACATAGTCCGCTCTGCTGGGCGTTATCGCCTTCCACATGCCCCCAGAAGCCCCTGAATTGAATCGGATTGTCACGTTCCGCCCTGGTATTTGTCCGGAGTGCATGGCGCAAGACTCCAACGAAACTCGAGGCCGGTATGAAAATACTTCCTTTCGCGTCGCGTATGATATCCATATCACTGTAATCGGCTCTGCCGCTGCCGATATGAATCGGTGAACGGCATTCAATTTGGCCTTGCAGTATGATCTTGCCTTTGACCATGTTGCTACTTTGCATTACGCCCCTCCCCCCTCGGCAATCTTACGCTTCCGCATCTCCATAAAGAACGTTGCGTAGAAACTATGGTTCAGGTCGCGAACATACTCATGATCGTCTTCCGGCACGAAACCAATTTCATTGCTCAACTGCTGAAGATCAACATTTCCTGGCTGCCTAAGAAATCTTTTCAATCCAACCGGGTCATGTCGAAATTCAGTATGTGTAAATATTTGGTCTCTTGCCTCCTCCAGCTTGCGTAGCATTGCCTCGACAGGAATAATCAGTTCCTCGATCACCTTTGACGCGTTCTTGAAGGCAGTTGTCATGTCCTTGAAAGCAGTAAACTCTTTGTTCAAACCGACTTTCTTGATCACATTTATCAAGTCCCTATCAAGACCAGTTTCCTCAAGTCCTCTTATGGTATCGTCGGTCAGTTGAAACTGCACCAAATATTCGAACAAATTGCAGTCCCGGCTGACACATTGCCGAAGCTGTTTTGCCGCGATCTCACGCAGGTCATTGAGTTTGGTCACAAAATCACCACGTGAATCATTAGGCTTCACCATACTATGCAATCTTGCGATTAGTGCATTCGTCGGCAGACGATCGAACCTTGCCTGCTGGTTGATCGCCTCCAGTGTCAGGCGTTCTCGAATGGTCTTCTTTACGATCATCTTTATGATTTCTTTCACGTTTTCAGGTATGTCGCCTGAAGGTCTTCGAGCAAGCCGCGCACTGTCATCTTCGTCTTCGTATCTGGGGATCAAATCGGAGTACGTCTGCAATGCAAAAGCGCATCTTCCGAACCCTTCATGAGTACGTTCACCAATGCCGGTCCTCTGAATTTCACTCAACAGGTCAATTTTGTCTTGAGCGATTTCCAGGAGGAATACCGATCCCGCCGAGAAACAGGTATCCGAGGGCTTCTTAAGCAGCCAGACACTCACGAAGTTTTCCACTTCATTCTTCCCGACATAAGCTTTATTGATTCGTATCTCGCCGAGACGCCGCCGTAATTCCATTTGCAGGTCTTCAACGTCGGTTGACGGAAATCCGAATTCATTGTAGAGGATAAGGTCCGAGAGCAGGGTCATCGAAATCGATTCAACCAGTTGATCGTATTCGTCTTTAGGCCATACGATTTGATTTTTCAGAGGAAGAGGCTCTTTGTCGATGAACTCGAAATTTATCGAGCCATACTGCGAGTTCTTGGAGCGCCCCACATAAGCCGGCCATTCGTGCCCGCAAACGCCGAGCAAGTCCCGCAGGTCCTTCTCCCCGCCGTGGATCGTGCCATGAAAGATCTGATGGGGGGACATTGATTCAAAGTTGAAGATCTTGCCCTCTTCCGATGTTCCCGTCGCTCGATTCCGCTTGTGGTGGAAATTGATCGTCGTTTCGACCCCTTTAATATACAGTGAGTTATCCTCAAAATAACAGAAGTCCCCAATTCGCTCGGTTCGGTCATTTTTCTGTTGGTCGTAAAACAGGAGATCATAAGTGTTTGTTGCATATTTCTGCTTTTGAATGGAGAGCGGTGTGGGGAAATGGGAATGTTCACCATACTCGTCCTCTGATAGGATATAGGCATTTCCAATCTTTAGTTCTCCCGCAAGGAACCATCTGTAGAATTCTTCATCTTTGTGCGCAAGGCGTCCGCTCCCGCATTGATCAATGTATTGCTTTGCCAAAAGCCCGAGCACAGAACTTCCCGGGATATATTTCATTGTGGCAACCATGTTCATGTCGCCAGAGATCGTTGAGATAACCGTTGAGGAAGTGGTTGTGATGCGATAGTTCAGGCTGTGCATAGTTCCTCCAGTTTCTTGTCGGTTAATACCGGCCGGCCGTTCGTATCGCACAATGTACAATGTACTTCGCCGAAACCACGATTGCGCCTGGTTCCAAAACGGCGGAAATTGCAGCAGGCAAGCAAGAGCGTATTCAGTACCTGATCGTCATTTCCTTCCATACGTACCTCTCCACGGAATATCAGCCCCTTGCGCAGTACTCGAATAGTACGCAGGGAATGATCGAACGCAACTCCACTTTCACTGATCCTGGTTTGTTGGCGGACTTCCGTGAAGGTATCGAGAACCCGGTCGGGAGTGATAAGATAGTTGAAGCGGGTCGATTCCATGAAATAGCGTAGCCAGGTGCGGGCCTGTTCGTGGTTCTCCGTGTAAAGGTTCGAGAAATACACCGGAGCGGACTGCCCGGAACCTATATTCCCGAAGGTCTTACCGACCTGGATTCTCTCTTTTGCAATCCCGGCGCTGCCAAACATATCGAGCACTTCTTCGGCGGCATCTCGCAGACAGCCCTTGATGCGCTTTGCCGGTATGTAGGGTAGACCGGTCTCGTCGAATACCACATCCGTATCGATCTCGGAACCGAAACCAACTCCTGAACCGGCTAGCGAGGATGATTTCAATTCCAGCATCAGTTCATATGTGATCATAAAACATCTCCATTTTCTTCGAGATCTATCGGATAGAATCGCCGCATTTCTAGCATGTCGAAATAGGGTGTTTCATTGTTCTCTACCAGAGTTTTATGGTACTGGCGGCCAGCAACTATTGGCAGCTTTCGACCCCGGTATTCAAGTGCCTGGACATATTCGCGTCTGGCATGTTCCGGCAGCCTGAGCACTTCCCGTAGTTCATGACGCTTATTCTTCGGCAGACCAGTCTTTTCATCGTTGAGTTCCCGCACCTTCTCCAAGAACATGTCAAGGTCATGCTCGTCGGAAGACTGCCTGGAGAGAATCTTGAAAGGCCGGTACAGCAGGTCGACACTGCTTCTTCTGTCATCCTCCGAGGAGTTACGGCCATAATGCCGCTTGCGTACTTCTTCGAGCGAACCGGCAACACCGCCGAGCGAGACCTGAAAATCGAGCACCGAGGCTTCGTTCCACTTGCTTTCATCCTTGCGTTTCTTCTTGGCGCCTGCACAAAGTTCTTCCGCCAGCCGGTACCCGCGATAGAATGGGTACTTGGTCTTAATAATGGCCACGCCGGCGCAGGAACTCAGAACTCCGAAGCCGTCGATTCGTGATTCCTGGAATCTCTTCATGAAAATCTTTGCGAAGTAAATGCCGAGCTTACCGTCACAAACGAAAGTGACGTCATCACCGGAAATAATGATTGGGCGAATGGGCAGAATTTTTCGTTTTTCGGCATGGGCTATGAGGAGATCCCGCTCCTTGGAGGAGAATTCGAGAAACTCATCATCGAGTTTCTCTTTAAGCTCGTCTTGCATCGCTTTAATGAACTTGGTCTCGCTGCCGAATCCACGATTCGTCATGTTGTTGCGGAGTCTATCCAGATACCTGCCGGGAAAAGCCGCCTCTCGTTTCAGCCTTGAAAGGGATTCTTCCGTCATCCTGTGTTCGGTTGGGACTCCGGTATTGGAATCCGTCGAATCGGGATTGAATCCGAGCGATTTCATAACGGCACTATATCTGCTAATATCGCAGACCGTCTCGATGATAGCTTTGAATGCTGCTGTCGTGACTTCATCAATTTGAACAGAAAGCTTGCGAATTGCTTTCAGGTCGCGAGCTTGCTTGAAAAGCTCACCGATGTCATTCCCGTCGATGTGCACAATGGCGATGTGGCTGTCTTCTCCTCGCAACCCACCAAGGTCTTCGAGTTCGTTCGAGAAGCAGAAGTCTTTGGGCATAATTCCCTGGTCTCGATATTCCTTCTCGATCTCCTCCTTGGATTTTGTGGCGGCTTCAAGTCGGGCATTGACACCGGAGGAGACGTAGTTCTTAACGATCTTGTTGAAAAGCTCCGCTGAAATACCGCTGTGCGTACACTCCGACGTAATACCGTGCCTGGATAACGAAGTAATCGGATTAAATCTTGCTTTGTTGAATTCAAGTTGTTTGAATAACTTCTGTAATCCAGATTGGAATTCTGACGGAGACTCCGGAAACGAATCCAGCGCAACCGCTGTCGTCAACCCCGGCGCCTCGATTAGCAGGACCTTGGTCCATTCCTCGATAAACTGCCGGGCAGCGGCTTCCTTCCCGAAAAACAGCAACGCGTTGCCGCCGCCAATGTAACCAACGTCGACCGGTTTACTGCAATCGGGTTTATCGGCATCGGATCTCTTCCAGTCATCGAGAAGACCGTGCTCTTCGCTGGGGCTTCTCCCGGTTACTCGACATACAGCGCAGGCAAGATAGTTGCGATAGATCTCCCTTACCAGATAAGATGCTCCGAGGTTCTCTTTGAGCTTATTACTCTGAAAAATATACTTCTGTATGGAAACGGTGTCGAGCAATACCGCATGGCAAATGCTCATGAGAGTCCCTCCTACAGGTTTTTATCGAATATAAAATTTTCTATCTTAGTCAGGTAATTATCTTCCTTGCGGAGATCATCGACTCCGAGAACCAGGATGTTATCCTGTCCGCCGGTGTCATGAGTCAGTTCATCTTGGAGATTCTTCGTCGTGTTTCTATCCGCCCTCGTGATGAGAATCGATCCGGCTTCATCACCACCAATTTGCTTTGTTCTATGGATAATTTCGAATCCTCGGGACTTGCAGGAATCCTTATCGGAACGGGCGGTACATGAAATTCCCGTCAGATGATAACCATGAAGTATCATCACATCGAGTTGAAACTTCGTCGTCCAATTTGGCTTTCTAATTAGCCAGTTGTGGAAGACATTCACCGTATTCTTGTTCCTACCTTCCAACCTGTCGCGCACCCCCAGGTAAACAAATGCCTCAAAATCCAGACCTTCCCGGGGACTCATCTTTTCTTGTGAACTCGTGTCGAGAAACTTCTCATACGCTTCCCGCGCTGCATTGCAGTCGATCTCCTTATCGTGATTGATTCTTTGAAAGCCGTGCAATGCAATTAGATCTTTGAAGTCGATGGAAACTATCTCACGTAAATCGTCTGTTTCAGTACCGGTGCAATCCTCAAAGCGCACGACGCCGTACTCATCCACTACCAGCCGAAAATTATTGGCGTCAATATATGAGAACTGATACCGGTTGCCCCTTTGAAATTCCTGTAAGCGCCGGTAGACGTGCGTTGCCATGGCTTTCGTGCCGCCGGTATAGTTCAGATGAAAGTCCGCACCGTTTTGCCATTCCTTCAACATTTTGGTTTTGATATCTCTAATGATGATATTGGCATTACTGACATCCGAGATCGAAATCCTGCTCAAGGGGTAACGCAGATTCTGATGGCTGCCCTCCCAGCGCTCTCGCAACAGGTTTTCCAGATTCCTTGCTTGCTTGTCCGTTCCGGTTTGCAGCTTATTCTCTTCCGAATGGACCAGCCATATGTGCTGAATGTTTGGGTTAATACACAGGAAACAATGCGCCACGACATAGTTGGGAAGGGGATTTGTTCCGATAAGCAGGACCAGATGCTTAAACTGTTTCAGGTAATCCTCCATATATTCTCCCAGGTATTCTGCTGTAATGGTACACGTTATTCAATCCTCCCAGACCTAATCGGCTCAGCGGGAATTCTACAGCCAATATTGCGTACACCTCGTTGAATCGCAAATTTAATTAGGGTATGAGATAAGCGGGTGTCTAATTCATAACCGGCACTGTTTCGGGTCAATAGTATGGATGAATGTGAATGTAATGTCAAGGCGTGAGATTGGCAAGAATGCGAAAAATAGTTGGTGCTCGGAGAAATCAATGCAAGAACATATTTGTCAAAAGTGATACTGCGGCACTACTTCCAAAAAACATTTTTCGTGTCTATACCGGTGCTGATTAACGGGACAACGTTCACGTAAGTTTCCAGGATAATTGGCCTGCTCGAAAACGAACGGCTCAGAGCTCTCTTCTCGTAATGCCAGCGACTCACCGCAGCCCGCCCCGTCTGGAAACGCCGGCGGATGCGGAAGCTCCGCTCCGGGTGGCGGAACTGCGGGAGAAGATCGAGACGCTCGAAGGGGCCGCTCCCCGTAGCGAGAAGCTCTACCCCGTGCTCCAGAAGCTCTTCCAGCGGAGCGAGTTGTTCGACTTCGCCCAGGCGCCGGAGGAGATGGAGCGCCTCGGGGACGCGATCCGGGAGGCGGAGGAGCGGGCGGTGGAGCAGTGGCTGCAGTACTACCCTCGGGAAGAACCGCGGAG
>CAYOVG010000052.1:0-25171 GCA_964407285.1 uncultured Syntrophobacteraceae bacterium | reverse complement strand
GCCGTGGCGATCCAGGAGCCCCAGGACTCGCTCCGTCCAACCCGGTCCCGTGCGGGAATTGAGTCCGGCTGCAGCCGGAGCCAGGTCGAGCCGGCAAGGGGGAAGTTCCTGAAACGAGCCATCTGCGGCACACAGGGCAAGGGCGGGGAGCATTTCACCATCCCGTATTCCCCT
Source organism: uncultured Syntrophobacteraceae bacterium (assembly GCA_964407285.1). Taxonomy (GTDB): domain Bacteria; phylum Desulfobacterota; class Syntrophobacteria; order Syntrophobacterales; family Syntrophobacteraceae; genus CAYOVG01. Next base: position 24,997 of record CAYOVG010000052.1, on the reverse strand, counting down.
GATGCGCAGCAGTTCATCACCGGCCGCCTGATCGGCGGGGGAGGCATGCCACGCGATCCGTAGCTTTCCATGATGAGAGCAAACCAGATAGGCCAGCAGGTTGAATCGCTCGGCATCGAGAGCAATAATCTCTTCTTCCAAAGGAGTATCGGGGGATTCATGTGCAGGCATCTGCTCCGACATCACGCCGGCCTTCGTGAGCAATTCTCGCCAGGGACCGAGGAGGGCTTCATGATCCGGGGCATGGCGCTGCAAAGTGGAGAAGAGCGCCAAGACTCCCGCAAGTTCGTGGCGAAAACCGGCTCTACGACCTCCGTCCTGCATTGGATAGAGTTTACTGCTATGCAGCCAGGCCTTCTTCGGCGCTTTTGCAAGATCTCTCCTTAGCGGTCGATCACCTCCCACCATCGAATTCTGAAAAGCCGGAAACGCCTTACCGGCATCGTGCCCGCGACCTGCAAGATCGAACAGGTCGGCAAAAGCGGGCATAAGGGAGAGAGCTATTTTTCGCGCCAGTCTGCCAACTTCACGTCCATGGACCGCAATTGTCTGCCAGGGATTCACTCCAGCGCGAACGCTCAAAGATTCGTCATCCTGACCGGCGTCGGCATACTCATCCGGAGGAGTTTCGGGAACCGGGACGGGGTCAACCCTTTCGCGGCTATCCGGGGACCAGCCCACATCCGGCAAATATCCGCCGGAATCGGCAGCAACGAGCAACGTCCTACCGGGGAACAGATCGCGACGTGAAGCTTTTCGCCACTCACCATCAAGCCAGTCCCAAACCCAGGCGCGCATTCCCTCCTTCATCCTTTTATGTGCGCCCTTTTCGAATACCCAGTTTCCCGCATCCAGGAACGGCACTGCGCATAGCGCATCCCGAGAGGGTCGAATATCGGAAGGAGGATTCATTTTTCCGGAAACATCAGCCCAAAAGACATGCAGGTCACGTTCTTCACCGGAACGTATGAACCGGCTGATGTCGATATCCGCCCCGGACAGATCGGGAGTAGTGTCGAACAGCTCATCTACTTCATGACGCAGGAGCAGGTGTTTGGGTTCATACGGATAGAGGCGTCTCACCAGGTCGGGATGCCTCTCTTCGAACTCTTCCAGGTACAGGGGCGCAACATTCCTCAGGTAGGACAGAGCCTCTCGGGCGGCGTCAAGTTCATCCGACGTATACGGCAGGGCGGCTTTTTCGGCAGCTTTCCGAGCGGCATCTTCGACCGCCGCTTCGTTCTTCTGCTGTTCCTGTCGGTTCTTTTTCGAACGCTTCTTGATGAACTCTTCCCTTACAGCAGACCTTGCTCCCTCCACCTGATCGAGGACAATCACTTCGGCCGAACCTCCCCACCGGGCGCTTCGTCCGAAACGCTGCACGAGATTCGCCCAGGGAGCCAGTTCAGTTATCAGGAGAGCAGCCGAAATGTCCACCCCGGCCTCAATCACTTGTGTAGCGATGATGATCCGATCAGCGCCGGATGTGCAGGCTTCTCGGTTCAGGAATCCGGACCATGCGGCCCTTTCAGCAGGGCGGAAGCGGCTATGGACCAGGCATACGTCTGTAACACCCTTAAGCTTCTCGTCCATGCGCAAAGTTTCAGCCAACGCAATGGCGCGCTTTACCGTGTTTACTACCACGACTGTAGGTCCGGCGGCGCCACGTCCGGCTTTGATATGCTCTTTCGAAACCAGACGTGCCAGTTCCCCGTCATTTCCCACCTTCTCCAGCCGGAAGGGCTTTGACACCGAGTCTTTGTCCCATAGCGGACCAATTCGCCCTGCAGGAGGGATTTCGACTTTCGATAGGTTCGCTCTCAATCCTAATGTATCAGGACTCTTGGCCAGCCATTCCTCTTGCAGCGTTGCACTCATCCACCACGTGAAGCACGGCCTTCCCAAGCGTCCCATTTCGGCATCATCGCGGCGGAAGGCCTGCAATTGCGCCGATGTGGCCAGCCCGACATCCATCAACTGCACTTCATCCATAATCCAAAGGCAGTCTTGATTGAGCAGTCCGAACTCCATGGGCCAACGCGCGCGCGGAGACGCAAAACCTCGATTCAAAGCGCGGGATAGCAGCATATCCTGTGTTCCTATGAGAACCGCGCAGTGTTCAGGGTACAGATGCCATTCGCCCGAATCGGCGCCACCCATCAGTATATGGACGCCAACCTTGCCGGCGTGATCGCCTCCATTCCAAAGCAAACCAAGGGAATCCAGAACTTTGCGGATTTCCCGCTCGGTTTGTTCCACCAAAACCCTCATGGGTAGACACCAAACCAGCCGTCTGGGCCAGTTCTCATCGTTCCGTTTGATCCGGTTCCATAGCCAGGCCAACAAGATACCGAGAGTTTTACCGAATCCCGTTGGTATTCGAATGAGACGGTCCCGGCAGATTACTTCAGAAGCAAGAATCGTCTGCCAGTCATGCGGAAGAAAATGAGACATGACATTGCTGAAAAACTTCACGAAAGCTTTCATCAGAATAACCCCTCATCAATAATCGCGCCGATCAGGTTAATGGAATTCTCTGCATCCAAGTATCCGGGTATCCCCCCCTATAGCACACGAAGTACGCCATCCGATGTCCCATGTCCGGAAAAAAAATGAGAAAAAGTCCGGACGGGGGCGCGGGCTAAACGCAACGGTACACTTCCGCCATTTCGGCGATTTCCTTTCGGATTACATCCCGCAGCACCTCGGGTTCGATCACCCGCACGTCGGCCCCGAACTGCAGAATCATCATCTTCACCTCCCGGAAGTCGGACACCGGAAAGCACAGATCGACGCCGCCGTCCGGAGTCGGCCGCACTTCCTGGGCCGGGTGCCAGACCTGCTCGCGAATCCAGCGAGCGCGAAACGCATTGAAGCGCAAGACGACTGGAACGGGTTCCGGGCCCCGAAAGATCCCGAAAGCGCCTTCCAACTGGGGCTCCCAGTGTTCGCGCGGCCTGGGATCGAAGGTTTCGGGCAGGGTATTCATTCTTTCGATTCGGGAGAGGTAGAACTTGCGCCAGCCCTCACGCAGCCGGCAGTAGGCGACGAGGACCCACGAGGCCATGTAGTACTGAAGATGGTGGGGTTCGACGATGCGCCGGGTGTTTGCTCCCAGTCCGGGGGAATAGTATTCGATTTCGACCGGGCGGCGCTCGATCAGCGCATGGACCATGGGCCTGAAAACAGCGTCCGACGCCGGGCTGTACCCGTGCCATGAAGCCGAGAAAGCTTCTTCCAGCCTCGCTTCGTCCAGTCCGAAGGCGGCGGCCGCGTCCCGGATGCTCTCGCTGAAGCTGCGAATCGCCTCCCCGAGGAACCCTCCGGATGCAACGGAGAGCAACCGCCGAGCGATCAAGAGCGCCAGGATCTCCTCCTGTGTAGCGGGGAACTGGGGGAGTTCGTACGACTCGTCGGTGTAGTAGTAGCCCTTTTTGGAATAGTCGTACTCGATGGGGGCCCCGCATTCGTAGCGCAGGCGGAATATATCCCGGCTTGCGGTCCTTGTGGAAATCTCGAACTGCATCTTGAGATGGTTCGCGTTGGGAAAGCGTCGCTCCTTCAGCCGCCTGTGGAACCAGACGAATCGCTCATACTGCGGGAATACGATCATGGCCGCCATTTCGCCGTCACCTCCTCCAAAAGGACGCACCCTCGCGCCGGTCCGGCGGCGTCTCATGACGCATCACAACGCCTCCACCGGAGTTTTTGCGCGGAGTTCTTACGCGGACTCCCGCGCGGAACCGCGCGGTACTCCATCCTCGGAGGCTTGTACAAAGAGGCCCGGATACCGTCTCGAATCGCCCGAATCAACGACAAAATCATATGGAACCGCTATGCCTGTTGTAGTGTTGATATGATACGCGAATACCTTAGCGTACTTCAAGATCGAGTGTCAAGCATCGTACGAGGAGGGCCGGTTGCGGCTCCGGCAGCGTTCAGCCGGGCAAGTTGCGCCGTTCGGAGACTGCGCTCGGGAACGCCGCCAGGGAACACGGGACCGGAAAAACCGCCGGGCGGCGCGGTGGAGCCTCTCCCGGTCGGGCGCACGGCCCCGCTTGCAACGAAGGAGAGCGCCGTGCAGCGAGGGGGGCAAGGAACGGGAATTGGGAACTGAAAACCACAATGATATGGGAACGGCATGGATAAGCTGCTGTACAAGACGGCGCTTTCCCGTTATTATCCGGGTTTGGGGTCCACGATGACGATTGGCGGGACCATTTCCAATATCCCTTACCAGGTCTGAACTGTATGGAGCGGACTACGTATGCTGCAATCCTATCGCCTATTCAAACTCCAGCGCCGGACCAGCGAAATGTTTGCCTGGGGGGATGCGGTTGTCCTCTTCGGCCTTGCGGCCCTGCTCTACCTGGGAGTCTACTGGGCGCGCGGCGCGTCGGCGGTCATCACCGGACCCGAGATTTCCCTTTCCCCATCCGCCCTGCCCTGGTATGCGTGCCTCTCGGTAGGGCGCATGGCCGTCGCTTACGTCGTATCGCTCGTCTTCTCCCTGACATACGGTTCCCTGACGGCGTCCAGCAAGCTGTCCGAGCGGTTCATGCTGCCCATCCTCGACGTGCTCCAGAGCATTCCCATACTGTCGTTTCTGCCCGTCGTTCTCCTTAGCCTCAGCGCCCTGCTGCCCCAGACGATCGCCGTCGAACTCGCCGCGATCGTGCTCATCTTCACCAGCCAGGCGTGGAACATGACCCTGGCCTGGTACCAGTCGCTCATCAGCATCCCGAAGGAACTGCACGAGGCGGGCACCGTGTTCGGTTTCAACGCCGTCCTTCGTTTCAACACGCTGCAACTCCCCTTCGCCGCGATCAGCCTCGTGTGGAACAGCATGATGAGCTGGTCGGGGGGGTGGTTCTTTCTCATGGCGTCGGAAATATTCGCCGTGGGCGAGCTCGATTTCCGGCTGCCGGGAATCGGGGCCTACCTGCACGAGGCCGCCAACAAGGGAGATCTTACGGCCATCGCCTGGGGCGTCGGCGTCCTGATGATGATCATCGTGACGCTCGACCAGCTCGTCTGGCGTCCGTTGCTGGCGTGGTCCGACCGGTTCAAGCTCGAAATGGTGGAAGGCGATACGCCGCAGACGTCGTGGTTCTACGACGTGCTCCAGTCCTCGCGCTTCCTGGGATGGATCAGGCGGCGGATACTGCGTCCCGTCTTCGAACGCCTGGAAATGATGCTCATTCGGGCCATCCCCGCCCCCACCCTGTACGAAGAAGACCGGCGCCACGCATCCCCGGCGGGATACTTCATTCTCGCCGTCCTGGCGCTGGGACTCGCCTACGGGCTGTTCAACACGGGCCACATGCTGTTCCAGGTGAACTGGACGCAGTGGAACTCCATCATCCTCGGCGTGCTCGCAACGCTGCTGCGCGTCACGGCCGCGCTGCTCATCGCCTTTACCTGGACCGTGCCGGTGGGCGTGGCCATCGGGACCAACCCGCGGCTTGCGACCTTTTTGCAGCCGCTCGTGCAGATCGTGGCGTCGCTCCCCGCCACGGCGGTCTTCCCGGTCGTGCTCCTGTTCATTCTGCGCATTCCGGGCGGATTGAACCTGGCCGCGGTGCTGCTCATGCTCCTCGGGACCCAGTGGTACCTGCTCTTCAACATTATCGCGGGCGCGGCGGCGATACCCCAGGACCTGAAGCACACGACCATCCTGCTGCACATGAGCCGCTGGGAGCGCTGGAAGACACTGATCCTGCCCGCACTCTTCCCGTTCATGATAACCGGTGGAATCGCCGCCAGTTGCGGCGCATGGAACGCGAGCATCGTCGCCGAATACGTTCACTTCGGCGGCCGGACGGTGGCTATCGTGGGGGTCGGGGCCGTAATCGCCGACGCCACCGCTTCGGGCAACTATCCGCTGCTGCTCGCATCCACGCTCAGCCTGATCCTGACGGTCATATTGATCAACCGCTTCTTCTGGCGGAAGTTGTACCGCATGGCGGAAGAAAAGTACCACATGGAGTAATGGAATATGGGAGACAGCAGCCCTCTGCTGAGACTACAGCACATCAGCCAGACATACGGCGCCGGGCAAAAGAGCTTCACCGCCGTCCAGGACATAACCCTCAACGTGAACGAGGGGGAGTTCGTCGCGCTGCTCGGCCCCTCCGGGTGCGGGAAAAGCACGCTCCTTCGCATCATCACGGGTCTGCAGCGACCGTCGGAAGGCAAAGTCCTGTACAGGGGCAGGTCCCTCGAAGGGGTGAATCCCCATGCGTCGATCGTGTTCCAGACGTTCGCCCTGTTCCCGTGGCTGACCGTGCTGGGAAACGTGGAAGTGGCCCTCAAGGCTCGGGGGATCCCCTCCAAGATGCGCACGGCTCGAGCGCTCGATCTGCTGGACCGGGTGGGCCTCGACGGTTTCGAGACGGCCTACCCGAGGGAGCTGTCCGCCGGAATGCGGCAGAAGGTGGGGTTCGCCCGCGCCATGGCGCTCGAACCCGAACTGCTTTGCCTGGATGAACCCTTTTCCGCCCTCGACGTTCTGAGCGCCGAGGCCCTCAGGGGAGACCTGCTGGAACTCTGGACGAGCGGGAGCATCCCGACCCGGGCGCTCCTGATGGTCACTCACAGCATCGAGGAGGCCATCTACATGGCCGACCGGATCGTGATCATGGAGAAGGACCCCGGCCGCGTCGTGAACGATTTGAAGATCTACCTGGGACATCCCCGCATCCGCAAGGACGCCAGGTTCCTGGACGTGGTCGATCGCGTGTACGCGATCCTGGCAGGACAGACTCAGCCGGAACATGTCGAACTCGGCACCGCGCCCGGCGAACCCGGCCGCACCCGCGCCCTCCCGCACGTCACCATCAACGAACTCGCGGGCCTCCTCGAACACCTGGACCAGATGTCCAACGACCGGGCCGACCTCTACAAACTCGCGGCGGAACTCAACATCAATTCGGACGACCTGCTGAGAATCAGCGAAGCGTCCGAGTTGCTGGGGTTTGCAACCATCACCCAGGGCGACATTACGCTGACCTCTCTCGGGGAAACCTTCGCGGAAGCGAGCATCCTGGCTCGCAAAGAGATGTTCGCAACGCGCATACGGAGGCTCCCGATCTTCCGGTGGCTGCTCGCGATGCTGAGCGCCACCGACAACCACCGGCTCGAATGGGAAGTCGTCCAGACGGCCCTGGAACTGGAATTTCCTCCCGAGGAGGCGAACCGCCAGTTGGATACGGCGGTCGATTGGGGCCGTTACGCGGAGATCCTGTCGTACGAGGACAATTCGGAACTCATCTATCTCGAGCCCGGCGCGGCCGGCGCCGCAACCGGCCCCGGCATGAGGCAAAACGGAGCGGCGGGGCATATGTAGCGGGCGCGGCTCCGGGTTGGACCAGGGGTCGGACCAACTGCCGATGCCAGATATCCGACTGCCGCCAGGAAATGCCGAGACAATCCCGGGAGCAATCTCACCTTATGAGCAAAATCGAGGAAATCTTTGAGGGCTTACTCTGGAAAAGCCGGTTCCTGGTCCTGGTGACGATCGTGTCCTGCACCATTATGTCGGTCGGGATGTTTTACGTGGCAAGCATGGATACGTTTTCCATGGTGAAACGGTTGGCGCTCTTCGCCGCCGCGCCCGACGACGCGGCGCGGCTCATCCTGCGCAAGGAGATCATCGCCTACCTCGTGAAGGGAATCGACGGTTACCTGATCGCCATCATCGTGCTCGTCCTGGGGCTGGGGCTGTACGAGCTTTTCATCAACAAGCTCGATCCGGCCGTCACTTCCAGGTTTTCCCGGAACGTCCTCCAGATAAAGAGCCTGGACGATCTGAAGCAGCGGCTCGCAAGGCTCATCCTGCTCATCCTGATGGTGGAGTTCTTCAGGGCGGTGGTGGAAATACGGTTCGACAATCCCCTCGAGTTGCTCTACCTGGCCGTCGGCATCGCGCTGCTCGGAGCGGCAATCCACCTGAGCCACCCGAAGGAGGAGCCACACAAGTGATTTCGACGGTTTTCCGGACGACCGGGCGAGGCCCGTATCTCATCGGCGGGAGTAAGAGCGCTCCGCGCCCTTCGCGGGGCATGGGAACGGCTTCATGACGGATTCATGAAAGACTCACAACGGACTCATAGATGACTGCAAATCCAAATCTACTGCGGGACCGGCGGTACTGGCCCATATTCTGGACCCAGTTCCTGGGCGCTTTCAACGACAACGTCTTCAAGAACGCCATAGTCATTCTCATCACGTTCAAGGGCCTGTCGCTGGGGTCCATCTCGCCGGAACAGATGGTCGCCCTCTGCGGCGGGATCTTCATCCTGCCGTTCTTTCTGTTTTCGGCGACCGCCGGACAACTGGCCGACCGGTATTCCAAATCCCGCATCGTGGTCCTGGTGAAGGTCTGGGAGGTCCTCATCATGCTTGTGGGCGCCTGGGGCTTCATTGCGGACAGCATCAACGTGCTCCTCATCACCCTGTTCTTCATGGGCCTGCAGTCCACTTTCTTCGGACCGGTCAAATACAGCATCCTGCCGCAGATCCTCCACCGGGATGAACTGGTTTCGGGCACGGCGTACGTGGAGATGGGGACTTTCTTAGCGATACTCCTGGGGACGATCCTGGGAGGCGTCCTGATCGCGGTGCCGAATCACGGCCCGTACATGGTGGGCATCGCCGTGATCGCCCTGGCGGGCTTCGGCTGCCTGACCGCCGTCATGGTGAACCGTCTCGATCCGGTGGAACCGGGGCTCAAAGTGCACTTCAACCCCGTCACCCCCACCTTCCAAATCATGAAACTGACCGCGGCGGGCAGGACCGTCTTCTGGTCGATTCTCGGCATCTCCTGGTTCTGGTTTCTGGGTGCGGCCGTTCTCTCGCTCCTCCCGCCCTACTGCAAGGAATTCCTCCATGCGGAGGAACTCGTGGTGACCCTTTTCCTGGCCATCTTCTCCATCGGCGTCGGCGCTGGGTCGATTCTGTACGACCGATTGAGTTCCAGGAAGCTGGAACTGGGACTCGTGCCGGTGGGCTCCCTCGGAATGTCCCTGTTCATCCTCGATATATTTCTGGTGGGTCAGCCCCATTTCGCGGCCGACGTCGCCGCGGCGGGCGCGGGCGCGGCGGCGGGTTACATCACCATTCCCATGCTGCTTTCCACGCTCCAGGGGTGGCGCATCGTCCTGGACTTTCTCCTTTTCTCGATCTTCAGCGGACTTTTCATCGTCCCGCTCTACACCATTATGCAGCAGCGCACGGCCGCCGGTGAAAGGTCCCGGATCATCGCGGGCAACAATATCATCAACGCTCTTTTCATGGTGGTTTCCGCCGTGTTCCTGATGGCCCTCCTCGACCGCGGGCACACCGTCCTCGAAATCTTTTCGATGCTCGCGATTCTGAACCTCCTGGCCGTCCTCTGCATGACGGCGGCGGTACCCGAGTTCGCAGCCGCATTCGTTTCCTGGCTTGCAGTCACTTTCGCATGGAGGGTCGAGGTTCGCGGCCGGGAGAACATTCCGGGCGAAGGGCCGGTGCTCCTGGTGTTCGGGGGGGATTTTCCCGCGGCGGACCGGGAGGGCAACCGGGAAGACCGGCCGGATGGAGGGGGCCGCGGGGTTTCGGAAGTTTTCCCCGCCGGATGGCTGATCGTTGCAAACTTATGCAAACGGCCCGTGCGCTTTGCGGCCTCCGCCGGGTATCTCCGGAATGCTCCCTTCGGTTTTGTGCTTCGAGGGACGGGAGCTGTCGCCCTGGATGAAGTGGAGGAAACGGACGAACGGGAAAGGAGACCGGGTGGTCGGTTGCAGGCGGACAAATCGGTCGGGATAATCGAAGAACTGAAGAGGGGGGGCGCGGTCTGCATCATCGAGAGTGAAATGGAAGATCGCATGCCCGTCGGCCGGAAGGGTCCGGGGCGATCAATTCCGGACCGGCCAAAGCCGAACAGGCCAGCCCTTCACCTGCCTTTGACGAAGATTATCGAAGCGGCGAAGGCTCCGGTCGTTCCCATCTCGATCACGCGCTCCCGGGGCGATTCCCACGGCCCCGTTCAGGAGAGAGGCACACAGGCGAAGACCGCGGGCAACACTCATTCCCCATCCCGCCGCCCCCGAATTTCGGTCGTGATCGGCAAGCCGATTGCATAGCCGGTCCGTCCCGCAATCCGCACAATAGAAGAATCGGAAGCCGGAAGAATGCCGATCCAATCCGACTACCGAGTTCGCCGCGGTTTTCACGCGACCACCTGTGAAATGGGGCATGGTTGAAAACAGGACAACGCTTCAGGGCCGCCCCCGCGAAGCTTGTCCCCGCGCAGGCGGGGAGCGGGGGTCCGGAAAACCTTGGAAAGCCCGGGGTCCCGCCTTCGCGGGAGTGACGATGAGTCCTTCCAAGCATTGCCTCAAACACATGGTTTATGAACCATGCCCGAAATGGTCTGATCTCTGCTCCGCGGTGAACACACCACCCACGAAACAGCCGTATCTTTGAAACTTCCAACCCGCAACCCGCAACTCGTAACCCGCAACCCGTAACTCGCAACCCGCATCACACCGCGCAAATCTCCAGGCTGATATCGACAGCGCGAGCGGAATGCGTCAACGCGCCGCAGCTCACGAAGTCCACACCGGTTTGCCCGATGGATCGAACAGTATCGAGCGTGACGCCCCCGGAGGCTTCCAGCAGGGCCCTCCCCCTGTTCATCGCAACCGCCTCGCGAAGCATCTGCACCGAGAAATTGTCCAGGAGCACAATATCCACCCCGGCCCGAAGGGCCTCCTCCAGCTGCCGGAGGTTGTCGACTTCCACCTCTATCTTCAGAGTGTGGGGCGCTCCGCCCTTAGCCCTGTTCACCGCATCCGTGACGCCCCCCGCCGCGGCGATGTGATTGTCCTTGATCAGGATGCCGTCCGAGAGGCCGAACCGGTGGTTGGAGCCCCCTCCGTCGCGCACCGCTTTCTTCTCCAAAGCGCGCCACAGCGGAGTGGTCTTCCTGGTGTCCAGAAGGCGGCAGGAGGTCCCCTCCAGGGCTTCCACCATGCGTTGGGTGAGGGTGGCGATTCCCGAGAAGCGCTGGAGGAGGTTGAGGGCCGTACGCTCGCCCATGAGGATGCTGTTGAACGGCCCCATGATTTTGAAGATCGAAACGCCGGGGGCCACCCGCTCACCATCTTTGAAGAAGGCTTCCACGCGCACCGAGGGGTCCACCAGTTCGAACACCCGGCGAAACGGATACGAGCCCGAGAGCACCAAGGGCTCCCGGCCGAGCACCACGGCATCTCCCATACGGTCGGGGGAGACCACCGCCGCGGTGGTCACATCCCCGTGTCCCAGGTCTTCTTCGAGCGCCAACCCGAGCAGGAAATCCAACCGGTTTGATCCGTGCGCCACGTTCACCACGTTTATCCTCCCATGGCGGCGCTGTCCCGCAGTTCGTTGATACGGTCCAGGTAGTTACGCATCTTGTCGAGCTTTGCGCCGAGCCGGTCGGCTTTCTCCCGTTCCTTCTCGACCACGTCCGCGGGGGCGCGGCTCAGGAAGTCCTCGTTGGAGAGCTTCTTGCCCGTGAGCGTGAGTTCCTTCTCGAGTTTTACCAGTTCCTTCTGGAGCCGCCTGGACTCGCTTTCGAAATCGAGTATCCCTTCGAGCAGCACGTACACTTCGACTCCACCCACGATGACGCCGGCGGCGACCCTGGGCTTTTCCCGGGCGCCCACGCAGGCGGTATCGATGCGCGACAGGCGCGCCAGGTCGCAAATCATCCCCGAATGGGCTTCGAGCAGCTCCCTTTCCGCAACTCCCGAGCACAGGCACACGACTTCCAGCCGGGCCGCCGGCTGCACGTTCATCTCGCCACGAATGTTTCGGATTCCGCCGATGACGTCCATGACGATGCCCATCTGCTTTTCCGCTTCCTCATCGATGCGCGCGGATTCGACTTCGGGGAAAGCGGCCCGCATGATGCTCCCTTCGGTCTGCGGGAGTTTCTCGTAGATCTCTTCCGTCACGAACGGCATGACGGGGTGAAGGAGGATGAGCATCTTCTCGAGCACCCGGACCGCAACGGCGCGAGCCAGGGCTTTGGCCTCCTCGTCCGCTCCGTAGAGGTCCGCCTTGATCATTTCCAGGTACCAGTCGCAGTATTCATGCCACATGAAGTGGTAGAGCGTCTGGGCGTACTGGTTGAAGTGGTAGTTTTCGACGGCCTGCTCCACTTCCAAGGTCACGCGCTGCAGGCGGCTGAGGAGCCAGCGGTGCTTGAGGCTCTCGGGCCTGAGCGGGATTTCCTCGAGCGGCTCCCCCCCCTGCAGATTCATGAGCACCAGGCGGGCGGCGTTCCAGATCTTGTTGACGAAGTGGCGGTAGCCTTCGATGCGTTCCTCGGAGAGTTTTACGTCTCTGCCCTGCACGGCGAACGCCGCCAGGGTGAACCGGAGCGCGTCGGTGCCGTACTTGTCCATCATGATGAGGGGGTCGATGACGTTCCCCTTGGACTTGCTCATCTTCTGGCCCTGCGCATCCCGGACGAGGGCGTGGACGTACACGTCCTTGAAGGGTTCCTCGTTCATGAAGTGGAGTCCCATCATCATCATCCGGGCGACCCAGAAGAAGAGGATGTCGAAAGCGGTCACCAGGACGGACGTGGGATAGAATTTGGCCAGTTCCAGGGTCCGGTCGGGCCATCCCATGGTCGTGAAGGGCCACAGGGCGGAACTGAACCAGGTGTCGAGTACGTCGGCTTCCTGTTCCAGGTTGGAACCCGAACACTTCGTACAGGCGGCGGGGTCTTCCATGGAAACGATCACTTCGCCGCAGTCCTTGCAGTACCACGCCGGAATGCGGTGTCCCCACCAGATCTGGCGGCTCACGCACCAGTCCTCGACGCTTTCCAGCCAGATGAAGTAGTCCTTCTCCCACTTTTCGGGGACTATGCGGGTGCGGCCCTCGCGCACCGACGCCATGGCCCGCTCCGCAAGCGGTTTGGTCTTGACGAACCACTGAAGCGACAGCATCGGCTCCACGACGTTGTTGCACCGGTAGCAATGGCCGACCCGGTGCCTGTAATCGTCCACCTTGACCAGGGCTCCTTCGGCCTCCAGGTCTTTGAGCACCGCCTTGCGGCAGGCGTAACGGTCGAGCCCCGCATAGCGCGCGCCCGCTTCCTCCGTCATGACGCCGTTTTCCCCGATGACCTGGATGACTTCGAGGTTGTGCTTGCGGCCGATTTCGAAGTCGTTGAAGTCGTGGCCCGGAGTTATCTTGAGCGCGCCCGTGCCGAACTCGCGCTCGACGTACGGGTCGGCGATGACCGGGATTCGGCGTCCGACCAGCGGAAGGACGACGTCGCGGCCTATGAAGGCCTGGAAACGCGGGTCTTCCGGGTGGACGGCCACGGCGGTGTCTCCGAGCATCGTCTCGGGGCGCGTCGTGGCGACGATCACGCCTTGCTTTCCGTCGCCGTCGGCGAGCGGGTAGCGGATGTTGAAGAGGTTCCCGTCCTGCTCCTCGCCCTCGGCCTCGATGTTGGCGAGCGCGGTCATGCAGCGGGGACACCAGTTGATCATGCGCTTTCCGCGGTACAGAAGCCCCTCGTCGTAAAGGGCGACGAAGACCCGCCGCACCGCCCGCGAGAGCCCCTCGTCCATGGTGAAGCGCTCCCGGGCCCAATCACAGGACGCGCCCAGCCGCTTCAACTGGTTGATGATGATCCCGCCGTATGTGCTCTTCCATTCCCAGACGCGCTCGAGAAAAGCTTCCCGGCCCAGCTCGTGCCGGTTGACTCCGTCCTGGGCGAGCCGGCGTTCCACGACGTTTTGAGTCGCGATGCCGGCGTGGTCCGTTCCGGGGACCCAGAGGACCTCGAACCCTTTCAGGCGCTTGTAGCGGCACAAAATATCCTGAATCGTATCATTCAGAGCATGCCCCATGTGCAGTTGGCCCGTTACATTGGGAGGAGGAATCACAATACTGTACGGCGGCTTCGAACTCTTTTCATCAGCGTGGAAATAGCCATGTTCTTCCCAGAATGAGTACCAACGAGATTCCACTTCACGAAATTCATAAGCTTTGGGCAAAATGCCATCTGTCATAGAAATGCTCTCCTGTCCACCTCTGTCCACCTGCATCGTCAACGCGCGCAAGCCCCGCGCCGTTTCCCGGTCCATGATCGAGTTCCGAAGCATGAACGGGGGAACCGGCCCAACGCCGACGCGCGTCATACCTGTATTCACCAGGCGCCCCATAAATGACTCATATGGCCGGCCGGTAGTACGGTTCCGCTCCCCATCCTAGTATTCCGCCGGCCCCATATCCCGTTTCATCCGCTCGATTTCCTCGCGCAGCACCGTCCGTACGATGTCCGTCAGGCGGGATTCCACAATCCGCTCCACCACTCCCACCAGCCTGCCTTCGATGAGAGAGATCAACTCCTCGATCTCCGGATCACCGCTATCCGCACCGCGCTTATCGTTCGTATCTTCCTTCGACTTACTCCGCAAAGCGGCCGCCCCGGCGACACCGGCGGCAACTCCGACGGTGGCCCCCGCAAGGCCGGCAGCGGCTTCATCCCCGAATCCCAGCAGGTCGTCCGGCACATCGTCGGAGGAGTCATCGCCGTTCAGGCCGACGAGCGCCTCCAGGCCGTCCAGCCCCCCCAGGCTGTCGTCGTCCTTCAACTCTCCGGATGCTTCCGTCTCTTCGGAGAACCCCATGAGCGACCCGAAATCCAGGTCGTCCTCGCCCACGTGGGTTTCCGCCAGTTCGTCGACCACTTTTACTTCCAGGCTTTCACCATCCGCAAGGGGGATCGTATCGTCGGCGTCGGTGAAGGTCAGGTCCTTGAAGAAATCGTCTTCATCGGAAAGCCCCATCTTCCCAGGTCCTCCCATATCCATGTCCACATCCCCGAAATCCAGGATGCCGCCGGCATCCAGGAGGTCTCCCTTCTCGTCGCCTTCTCCCTGTGCTTCCTCGGTCAGCTCCACTATCTCGTCGAGGTCGATAATCCCATCGTCGTCAGCCGGTTCGCCCAGTCCCTCCAGATCGTCGAAGACCCCGACCAGTTCCGCGGGATCTTCCATATCGTCGTCTTTCCATTCCTGTTGTCGCTTTTTCATCGAGTACTCCCATGAGAATGATCAGAAGGCCATGATCGCTGTCTCGGCCGGGTCTTGCACGGGTAGTAGCAGAAAACATTGATATCGCCGTTCGGGCATCTCTTAATAACCCTTCCGGACGCAAACAGCAAGCAACCGATAGCACGCAAAAAAATCGTCTGTCAAGCCAATATCCGACGCCGGTCCCCCGATGCTTCCCCCTCACCCCATGGTGGACTTTGGCGCCGTCATGGTGTAAGGTAGTGCACCAAATAGGTATTTACGGTTTCTCCAGAGTTCGGGATTGTATGAAACTCATTTTATATCGTTACGTGATAAAAGAACAGTTGGTTCCCCTGGGTGTGTGCTTTTTCGGCGTGAGCATCGTCCTGATTACGGGAAGACTCATGCAGATCGCGCAGTACCTCTTCACGTCGTCCCTGACGGTGGCCGACCTCGCTTTGATCATGATCCTGGCGATGCCGAAGCTTTTCCTCTACATCCTTCCCATGGCTTCCCTGATGGGGGTGTTGCTGGCTTTCGTGCGGTTGAGCAGCGACAACGAGATCATCGCCATGCGGGCGGCCGGGATCAGTTTCCGCCAGTTCGTCCCGCCGGTGTTCGCCGTGCTCGCCCTGAGCACCGCGTTCGCGCTCTACTCGGCGATCTGGCTCATGCCCTCCTGCAACAAGAGCTTTCGAGAGAAACTCACTTCCCTGGGGCAGTCCAGTATTCCCGCGCTCATGAAGGAAGGGACGTTCATCGACGCCATCCCCAAGATGGTTTTTTTCTTCCAGAAGGTGGAGCCATCCTCGTTTCTTCTCGAGGGGGTGTTCATCCGGGACGACAGGCAACCCGATGCCCAGGTGGCGATCATAGCCGAGCATGCGAGCCTTTCCTACCAGGAAGACCAGCACGAGGTCGTGTTCAAGATCCACAACGGAGTGATGAGCCGGGTGGGAAAGGACCTGCAGGACAGCCAGATCGTTTCCTTCAAGGTGTACGATCTCAAGATCGATTTCGAGGAAATAGTGACCAATGTCACGAAGACCGAGAAGACCCGATCGGAAATGAGCTTATCGGAACTGCGGGAGGTGCTCGGGAGGGAACACACCGTCCGCAAGCCGGCCCGATATGGACTCGAGTTCCACCAGCGACTCGCGCTTCCGGTCGCCTGCTTTCTCCTGGGGATGGTGGGCGCTCCCCTCGGGTCGCTCTTCCGCCAGGGAAACCGCATGACCGGAGTTACGCTCGGGTTGGGCCTGTTCCTTTCTTATTATGTCCTGCTCTCCGCCGGAAAGGGCCTTGGAGAGAACAATGTGATACCGCCCCTGGTCGCCATCTGGGGGCCCAATTTTCTCACGTTCGTTCTCGGCCTCTACCTGTGGATCAAGACCGACAGGGAAACAGGCTTCAAATTAACCAGGATCATGGAATACCTGGAAGTCTGGCGACCTACGCGAAAACTGCTCAGGATTACGAGAGGACACTAGCGAAAGGCGATTGCGAGGGGTCCTTAGCGAGAGGTTGACTCGTCCATATGAAGATCATCCATCGGTATGTATTGACGGTTTTTTTTCCCATATTTTTTCTCACGCTCCTGGCGTTTCTGGGGATTTACCTGATTATCGACTTCTTCGAAAAGGTCGACACGTTCCTCGACAACAACATCGGCGCCCTCAAGATGATCTCCTACTTCCTGTACAAGTCCCCCTTCATCGTTTCCCAGGGTATCCCGATAGCGGCTCTCCTGGCGTCTCTCATTTCGCTGGGGATTCTCAACCGCAACCGGGAAATCATCGCAATGAAAGCAGCGGGTTTGAACTCCCTTTCCTACGCCGGGCCGATACTTGCCGCCGCGCTGATGCTGGCCGTCGTTAACTTCGGAATCGGGGAAACCGTTGCCCGCGCGCTGAACAAGAAGGCGCAGGACATCTGGCGGCAGGACGTAACCCGCACCAAATCATCGGTGCGCTACGGACAGGAAACCGTGTGGTTTCGCGGGCAGGACGTGATATACGAAAGCCGGTACTACAATCATAAGGAGCAGAGTCTCGAAAGGGTGACCCTGTTTTTCCTGGATGACTCCGAGTTCAAACTCAACCGGAGGATAGACGCCCGGAGGCTGCGGTGGAAAAACGGCCACTGGGTGGCGGAAAACGGGGTTATCCTTACCCTTAGGGAAACGGGCACGACCCAGGAGTGGTTCAAGCAACTGCCTTTGGATCTGCGGGAAAAGCCCGAGGATTTCGGAGGAATCGCGACCATCCCGGACGAACTGGACTGGTTCGACCTCTACACCTATGCCGAAAAGATCAGCCAGGAAGGATACAACGCCACCCCGTACTACGTGGAGCTTCATCTCAGGCTGGCTCTGCCGGCCACGACCTTCGTGCTGAGTCTCCTCGGCCTTACGATAGCTCTTCGCCAGAGCGTGCAGGGGGGCATCGCGGCGAGCGTGGGAATTGCGCTGATCGTCGCATTCGTCTATCTTTGCATTCTCCAGGTGGGATGCTCGATGGCGACCGCCGAACTGCTGCCCGCGTTCCTGGGGGTCTGGGCCGGAAACGGGGCCTTCGCCATCATCGGGGCTTTCCTGTGGATAACACTGCCGTAAACGTTAATGAGGTACGTACTCTGCCATGGAGAGAGTTCTCCAATCGTTCGACACCGACCGGCGGGTGCTGCTGTTTCTGGCCGCCGCCGGCTTTTTGCTGCTCTTACCGTCCATCTGGTCGGAGACCAGCATCACGGGCCAGGATGAATACTGGCTCACCTTCCGCACGCCCATGGAGACACTGGCCCGCGGAGATTGGATGACGACGTGGGTCAACGACAAACCGCGGCTGGCCAAGCCTCCGCTGATGTACTGGGCGATCATGGCCACCTACAAGATCTTCGGGATCTCGCCTTTCGCCGCCAGGATATGGGGTCTGCTCTCGGGGGTCGGCATGATCGTGTCGTCCGCCCTCCTCGCGAGGATCGTATTCGGAAGGCACGGTCTCATGGCGGGACTCATCACGGCGGCGACCCTCGGCGTCGCCATCGAGGGACGGCGAGCGATGCTGGACCTCCCCATGGCGTGTCTCACGTCGCTCGCGGTCTGCTTCGCGCTCCTGTGGTGGAAGTCGTTCAAGATCCGGCATCTGCTGCCTGCGGTGTTCCTGCTGGCCATGGCGGTGCTGGTCAAAGGACCTCTTGCGCTGTTCTTCTTTGCGGCTCCCGTCCTCTCGGGCCTGCTCATTTTCAACGAATGGCGAAGCCTCCCGCGCAGATGCGTTCACCTCATCACGGGCTTTTGCCTGCTGCTTGCGCTGTGCCTCCCGTGGCCCATCATGATGATGCAGTTCTGGCCGTCCTTTTCCGGCACCTTGAGCGTGGAAATGGCGGACCGCCGATTCGGGGGCATCAGGCCGGCCTCCTCCCTCTCCGCCCTCGGGGGGGCGCTCGGACTCGTATTTCCATGGACGCTCATCACGGTCGCCGCCGTTCTGGAGCCCCTTCGCGGCGTGGGAGCGAGGGCAAAAACGGTTCGCAAGATGGACCGGGACCGGACGAATTCCCGGACGGATCACCACGCGGATCATGAACCGGACCGTGGTCGTGACGCAGGTCAAAGCACGCATCGCAAGAAGCTCTGGATAGTGCTGTGGTACGTGCTTACCGTCACTCCCTTTTTCTTCATGAAATCCTTCGAGCGCTACATGCTCATCGTCATCCCCCCGCTGAGCGTTCTGTGCGCGCAGTGGCTCATTGACGAACGGACCTTTGTCAAGCCGCTCCTGCTCAAAGCTTCCCTCATCCTGACTTCGGCCGCAGCGCTCTTCTTTTGCGCCTTCTCCCTCTGGTTCCGGCTCGACCCGCTACCCGCGGCGATATGCCTGGCGTCCGTCTGCCTTCTCCTGTGGACGGCGTTCCGCGGAAAGGGCTTGCACACGGTCGTGCTGTCAACCGCCCTCGTGCTGATGTCCACCATCGGCATTCTTTACCCGGCGTTGGGATTCAACGCCATGCCGCCCGATATCGGCCGTATGGTGCGGGAACACCCCGTAGCCGTCTTCAACACCTCTCAGCCGTCCATGCTTTCCATCCGTCTGAAGAAAAGCGCGGTCCCGATCAACGAGTCCAACCTGCTGGCCCAAATCGACCGGCACGACACCGATGTTTTCATCTTCGCGGAAAAGAAGGATGCCCCCGGTCTCGAAGCCGCCGCGGCCAGACTGCTCATCTCCATCGAGAAGGCCGGGGAGTTCAACACCTTCTATTCGAGGAAGTCCTGGATCAGGTTCACTCGGGCGGACGCCACGCTGAACGACTGGAAGACCGCCTTCCTCGCGCGGTCGCTGGAGGGTCTCAAATCCACCATTGTCTTCTATCGAGCCCGCATGCCGGAGTCCGGCGGCAGGGTCGGAACCGAAACGCGACAGCGCGCGGCTTCATGAAAGAAAGCGTGATGACTCGAAGAACCAAGATCGTGCTTGCGTGCGCGATGTGCATCATTTACGGATGGTCCATTGCGCGGCATGTAGCGCCATTCAGCGGGCAGGTTGCTTCAGCTTCGCTCGCCGTCCCTTCTTTTTCCCACGAACCGGGCAAGTTGAAAGAGCTGCGCGAATCACGCCGGCCTTTCTTCACGTCGGAATTCGTCTCGGTCGAGCCGACACCGGGAAACGATATGGCGCATGCCGCATCCGTCTGCCAGTTGCGGGACGGACGACTGGCGGCGGTGTGGTACGCCGGTTCCGCCGAGGGGGCCCCGGATGTGGCGGTACTCTTCTCCATGCGCGGTGCGGAAGCAGGAGCGGGGGCGGATGCGAACGCCCGGACTCGGGCGGGGAGTTCATGGAGTAAGCCCCGGCCCATCGCGGATGCCGAGTCCGCGACGAAAGAACTTTCCCGCTACGTGAGGAAAGTGGGCAATCCGGTCATTTACGCCGACTCCGAGGACAATCTCTGGTTGCTGTACGTGTCCATCTCTTTCGGCGGATGGTCGTGCAGTTCGCTAAACGTCAAGATTTCGAAGGATGCGGGCGCCACGTGGACACCCAGCAAGCGGCTGGTCCTGAGTCCTTTCCTCAACATAAGCCAACTGGTCAGGGGACGTCCCCTTCCGCTTACGGACGGAGGACTTGCGGCCCCCATCTATCACGAGTGCTTCGGCAAATTTGCGGAGATTCTCTGGATCAGGCCCGGTGCAAACGGCGACCGCAATGCCGTCGTCTGCTGGAAGACCAGGATCACGGCGGGCAGGTCGTACATCCAGCCATCCATAGTGGTGTCCGAATCGGGTCCCGCCCGCTCCTTCTTCAGGAGCACATCGGATGACAGGGCCGTGGCGGCGGCCGACAGCATCGATGGGGGCAGGACGTGGTCGCAGCCCGCACCATGCGAACTACCGAACCCGGATTCCAGCGTAAGCGCTGTTTTGATGCCCGGAGACCGGATACTGCTCGCATTCAACGACAGCGAGAAAAACAGGAACAATCTTCGGCTGGCGCTCAGCGCATCCGGCAGTTTCACCGGCCGGGGCCCCGACGACAACACCGACTGGCAACGCATCGCCACTATCGAGAATGAAGACAACAGCGAGTTTTCCTACCCGTTCCTTTTCCGGGATCGCGACGGGGATACCCATCTCGTATACACCTGGCGCAAGGAGAGGATAAAGCACGTCACTTTCAACGACGCCTGGATTGAAGAACAGGCCGCGAAACAGGCCGCGAGCGCTGCTCAGGCATCGAATTAGCGCTCCCACCCGCCACGTCGGAGGAACCACCGGTCGGCTCACCCGGCGAGAGACAGGTTTAGGACCATGTACGCACGTGTTTTCTATTTCGTCTTTTTCTGCTTCGTGATGATGAAAATCGTTCATTTCGCACTTCGTCTCGCTGGCCGCAAATCCCAAGGCAATGCGCCCACGGGAGGCGCGGCGAGCGGCATTATCGAGGCCTGCGCGGTGTTCCTGCCGGCAGCGCTGCTCATGGCGACGCCCATCGAAGGGCTGACGGTCGCGGAATACCTGGCGGGATTCAATTCCAACTGGAGCATTCCGTCTTTGCTCGTTTTCCTGGACAGCCTTTACGCATCTCTGTCGGGGAGACGCCCTTTGCTGCTGGACAACCGGACGCGGCGGCCGCTGTGGATCTTCGGTTCCCTTGCGGCGCTCGTGCTGTACCCGGCGAGTCTTGGCCTTTTCAACATCGATACCTATGAGTACGGCTTCGGCTCCCTCCTGCTGGTCGCCCCCCTGGCGGCCGTCACGCTGGGCCTGCTGCTCGCGGGCAACCGTCTCAGCGTGGTTCTCCTGGCATGCGTCCTTGCCTGGAACGTCGGACTGCAGGAATCCCGTAATCTATGGGATTATTTGATCGATCCTTTCTTCAGCGTATTGTCTATATTTGCGGCATTGCGGGCTATTATCGGTTCCATTTCCATTCGTTTCAAGCCGGCGACGGACCTTTCAGGCTAACGGTAGGGAAGTGAAAGGAACTTTCCGCGACCTACTTAAGGCGGCAGGTTTGCGCTTATCGCTCATATGTCCCCGGGTCGATCTCCCGCAAAGACGTGATGTGCATGGATTTGCGGTTCGAGTTCCTGTTTCCATGCGCCGTTTCCTCCGCCGCATCCGATGCCGGCCCCCGGTTGTGCGTGGATTACTTTTGATGTATAAAATAAGTTGGGGTTGTTTTGGTGTGTATAATTGAATTCCGCATTCACCCAGAGGCTGAGGATGACTTTTTCAACCTGGTTCATTATCCTTTTGTTGATCGCCATCAATGCCTTGTATGTGGCGGCTGAATTTGCGGCGGTAAGCATTCGCCACAGTCAGGTGCGTCAGCTTGCGGGGGAAGGCCACTCGCTGGCGATACGCCTGCTGCCGTGGGTTGAGGATTCCCGAAAACTCGACCACTACATAGCCGCATGCCAGATCGGAATAACCCTGTCGAGCCTGGTGCTTGGAGCCTACGGTCAGACTACTCTGACCGCTCAGATCGTCCCACTTTTCGAAAAATGGGGTGGTATTCAGGAAATTGCCGCCCATTCCACTTCGGCGATCACCGTGCTGATTCTTCTTACCGCCCTGCAGGTCATCCTTGGAGAACTGGTTCCCAAATCACTCGCTCTCCAATATTCCACCCGGTCGGCGCTTCTGACCTTTGTTCCCATGCTCTGGTCTCTCAGGCTTTTTTCCTGGTTCATCACGATTCTCAACGGTAGCGGCATGTTCATATTGAAGCTTCTCGGCGTCCCCCAGGGCGGTCACAGGCATATCCACTCACCGGAAGAAATCGAGATGCTCATTGCCGAGAGCAGAGACGGGGGACTACTCGAGCCCGATGAACACCGTCGCTTGCATCGGGCGCTCAAACTCGGCATGAGACCCATTCACCAGTTAATGGTCCCAAGACGATTCATGGCCGCCGTCGATATCAATACTCCGATAGACCAGGTTCTCAAAGAAGCAGCCGATAGTCCCTACAGCCACCTGCCGGTCTACCGGGACTCCATTGATAATGTCATCGGCATAGTACACACCAAGGACGCCGTCCTTCACTACATCGAGAAGGGAGGCGTCGGCTCTCTTGAAAACATTATGCGTCCCGTGCTGTATGTTCCGGAGAATCTGACCGCCGAGACCGTGCTCACCATGATGCGGGAAAAACGCAGACATCAGGCGATAGTCATCGATGAGTTCGGAGGAACGGAAGGTTTCGTAGCGCTTGAAGACGTGCTGAAGGAGATGCTCGGCGAGGTCGCGGACGAATTCAAGGTCGATATGCCGCAGCCCGAATTGCTCTCTGACGGCAGAGTGCGGCTGCCGGGATTTCTGCGCCTGGATGACGCCGTGGAATGGATAGGAACTCCATGGCAGGGAGAAGCCGATACGGTGGGCGGCTATATCTCGGAGGTTCTCGGGAGGCTTCCCGATACCGGAGAACGGTTGGTGGTCGGCGGCGTGGATCTCGAGATCGAGCAGGTGGAGCATCAGACAGTCGTTTCCGTTCTCGCTACTCCAGTCGGTTCCACGAAGAAGGACAAACATGGATAATCTGATCGCGGTCGGAATTATCGTTTTGCTCATTTTGCTCAACGGGCTTTTCGTCGCCGCGGAATTCGCCATCGTTGGGGCCCCGAGGGCATCCATAGAACGGCTGGCAATGGAAGGAAACCGCGTTGCCCGAAGGATCAGCCGGATACTGCACGATCCCCGCCTTCAGGATCGCTACATTGCGACGGCCCAACTGGGGATTACCTTTGCAAGCCTGGGGCTCGG
This sequence comes from uncultured Syntrophobacteraceae bacterium, assembly GCA_964407285.1. Classification (GTDB taxonomy): domain Bacteria; phylum Desulfobacterota; class Syntrophobacteria; order Syntrophobacterales; family Syntrophobacteraceae; genus CAYOVG01. The sequence goes on along the minus strand of CAYOVG010000052.1, from coordinate 1,651 downwards.
CATGTATGGCGAGCACACCCTGGTCGGTTGGATCTACAATCTGCTCGACGACCTGAAAATTCCGGGACGGTTTGCCGCGCATACCCTGGCAAGCATTCTGTCCATAACCATCCTTACCTATTTTCACATCGTAGTCGGCGAGATGGTGCCGAAGTCCTTGGCGCTCCAATATGCCGAGCGCGCCGTTCTCTGGATAACTCCCCCCATGCTCTGGATCAAACTGGCGTTTTACCCCCTTGTGGTGGGTCTCAATGGAATCGGCAACGTCATGCTGAAACTCATCGGCATCGACCGCCAAATGACTTCCGGTTACTATCTCACACCTGAAGAACTCCAGTACGTCATTCAGGAAAGCCAGGCGGGAGGGATGCTCCGGGAAGAGTCGGGAAGGGTGTTGAAGGACCTCCTGGAGTTTGGCGACCTCACGGCGGCTGAAGTCATGGCGCCGCGGGTGCGAATCATCGGCATTCCACTGGATGCGTCCGCGGAACAAATCAAAGAGATCGTCGAATCCTCACGGCACAGCCGCTACCCCGTATTCAAGGAAGACCTCGACCATATCCTGGGAGTAGTGCATATAAAGGACCTTCTTCGCCTGCTCCTCGACGGGCGCCCTCTGACATTGGAGACCCTGAGGCGTGTGCCGTACATTCCGGAGACTTCGACTCTGGAAGTTGCGCTTGCAGCCATGCACCGAAGGAGAACTCATATGGCCGTCGTCATGGATGAGTATGGGGGTACGGCGGGCCTCCTCACGATCGAGGACCTCTTTGAAGAGGTCGTGGGAGAAATAGAGGAGGGAGTACTCAGACCCTCCGGAATTTATCGAGACAGTGCGGGACGTCTGCACGTTTCAGGAACGATACGCCTTGATGAGGTTGGAGAGCAACTCGGGATTACGCTGGAGCACGGAGAGGTGTTTACCGTCAGCGGCCTGATTCTCACGCTGCTCAGCCGGCAACCGAAAGTCGGCGATTCGATTTCTTACGGTGGCGTCCGATTCGAGGTTACAACGGTAGAAGGCCACGGGGTGGGCGAAAGCATAGTGACGCCGATCCCTCCTGAATAACGGCGCCACTATCCTCCATGCCCACGGAGTTATTTCCCGCGTGTCTATTTTCTATGATGGAGAAATGAGAGCAATCCCACATAGCAGAATCCCAGCGCATAAATGAAAAGAAAGTGTCCGACCAGGTACTTCTCCATGTGGAAGTAGAAAAGAACGCCCGAGAGGCACCACAGGCCCGCGAAGATTTCGAAAAACGACGTGGCGTCCATTGCGGCTCGATACCTTTTCTTCCGGACCGAACCCTGTTTGGGGGTCCTGACGAACTCGCTCTTCTTGCCGGCAAACGCCTCCCATACCGCCCGCGCGTTGTTCAACGCCAAGCCACAGCCGAAACACACCAGAAGCGGCAGCAGGAGTATTCTCCTGGTGTAGCCTCCGCAGGAGTAGCGCTCGGCTATGCAATACATCCTCGAGGGACCACTGGCGCTGAGAACGATGATCCCGGCGAGAGTGAAAAGAGTAATGGGAGAAAAGCTCACCTTGGGACTCATGATGAGGGGCAGCGCCATCAGCGCCATGAAGACCACCAGGGGGTGCACCAGGTAGTGGGTCAGGTGCAGCGTGGCCTGGGCCTTTCGGAAA
>CAYOVG010000051.1:0-25276 GCA_964407285.1 uncultured Syntrophobacteraceae bacterium | reverse complement strand
GGCGTTCGTCGAATCTCCCAATGCGCGCATTGACGGCTTCACGGTACAGGGCGGCGATATCGGGGGCGGCATCTATGTCAACGGTTATGCTCGCTACCTGGAGATCAGCAACAATCGTGTGATGAACAATGCGGGCATCAATGGAGGCGGCATAACCGTCGGCCATCCGGACCTCCTTGCCGGGGATGTTCCCGTGGATGCAGGGAACGACTTCTTGAATGTCCATCACAACATCATAAGAGAAAACGGCAGTCGGGATTCGGGAGCCGGCGGTGGAATCTCCTTGTACACCGGAAGCGACAACTATGTGGTCTCCGATTGCTGGATTTGCGGCAACTTCAGCAAGGGCGCGGGCGGCGGCATCGGCCACCAGGGGCTTAGCGACGGTGGGTTGATTGCCGGCAACACGATCATCTTCAACCAGACTTTCAACCAACTGCCGACGACCAGACCTGCCGCGGGCGGAATTGCCGTCGAGGGTTACGAAGCGGCGGCGGGATTGACGCCGGGCGCGGGCTCCGTAACGATAGACGGGAACCTGATCCACGGCAACCTGGCCGGGGCCGGCGATGGAGGAGGAATCGAGCTGTTCCTCGTGAACGGCCTTGACGTTGTCGGCAATGACCCGGAACTGTGGCACAGCATTCTGATCACCAACAACATGATCGAAAACAATGTGGCGGGGATAGCGGGCGGCGGCATTTCGATGAAGGACGCCGCACGGGTCAGGATTATGCATAATACCGTGGTCCGCAACGACAGCACCGCCACGGCGGGTGACCTGATAGATACGAATCCGGCGGCCGGCGCGACCCAGCTCAGCCAACCCCAGCCTGCCGGAATCGTAGCCAGGGAGCACAGCCCCGAGCTGGTTGCGGCGCTCGGCGGATCGCAGACGTACTCCAACCCGGAAATGCGGAACAATATCGTATGGGAGAACCGGTCCTTCTACTGGGGGCTGGGCGCAGGCGGAGTGGGGACCCTGTTCCCCCGGACGCCGGCGTACTGGGACCTTGCGGTGATACCGGCGTCGCTCGGGGGGCTGCGGTGCTCCGACTGCATAACGAGCGCCGACGGCGGCCCCGACTTCACGCGGTTCGTATCTCCGCTTTTCAATAATAACGGATCTCTGAGCATCATACCTGAAGATGCGACACCTCTAACCAGCGCCGCGGTGGACGAAGGCGGAAACTTCATCGACGTCCGCTTCGGGCCGTTGACTCTTTGGGACCCGGCCACGCTGCTTCCTTATGCCGATTACCATCTGCAGAGCAACTCCGCGGCGGTGAACGCAGGTGGGTTCGTCGGCAGAATTTCCGAGTTGCGGGTGGACTTCGACAACCAACGGAGGCCCATGGGCCCGGCCCCGGATATCGGCGCGGACGAACGCAGATAACACGGAACGAGGACCTTATCCCGCCTGCCGGCCCGGGCCGGCAGGCGAGTGGAGTATAATGGAAGGAGTCAGTCCATGAAGCGCGTTGCTCGATTCTTGATCCCGCTCGTCCTGGGAATGGTTTTCCTCGCCGGAGCGGCTCCATCGAATGCGGGGCTTTTCATCCAGTGTCCGGGGGACCTGAACAATGATGCGGTACCGGACCCGTTTCTTTTCGACGAGCTTGGAAATCCCACCACCACACCTAATCCTGATTACAACCCCAATGTGGATTGCATGCACATCACCGGCGGCGATGGTTATGCGAAAATGGCGGACGGTCTTGACCAGTATATGTTCGGCTTTGGTGATTACACCGGACGGACGCCGTTGAACCAGGTCGTTCTCAACAACGGACGGAAAGCTCGACTGCCGGCCCCGGAGATCAAGCTGCGACAAGGGCAGCAGTTTTATCTGACCATGACGAATGTAGGGATGGTAAATCGTCCGGACCTGTTCGACCCCCATTCCGTGCACTGGCATGGATTTCCGAATGCGGCTCCCATTTTCGACGGGCTGCCGGAGCCGTCGGGGACCCCGAATATGGGCGCGAGCTTTACCTACTATTACAACGTCGTCGTTCCCGGAACCTACTTCTATCACTGCCACGTGGAGGCAACCGAGCACATGCAGATGGGCATGATAGGAAATCTCTGGGTTTATCCCGGGCAGGATTGTCTGCCCGACGGAACGGTCCTGGGCGCGCACGTTCACTCCAACACGGGCGATGCGGACGTGTTTCCATACGGAGATTTTCCTGGACCGGGGGATGTGGACCTGAACGGTAACGGTCGATTCGACGAGGGCTCCCACCACAGGTATGCCTACAACGACGGTGACGGCTCGACCCGCTACGATGTGGAATATCCGATACAGCTCATAGGCTTTGACAGTGTATTTCACAAGCAGAGCGAGGGGGTTGCAGCGCTTCCCTTCGCCACCATGAAAGACGACTATCCCATGATCAACGGACGGGGCTACCCGGATACGGTCAACCCGAACCCTATCGTAAATAAGGAAGGGTTTGTCGCCCAGTCGGAGCCGACCATCATCGAGGCAACGGCGGGCCAACGTATCCTGCTGCGGGTCTCGAACGTTTCCACCACCGACATATGGACGATCGCCACCACTTTGGGGATACCGATGAAGGTGGTCGGCCGGGGCGCGGCAATACTGCGCGGGCCGGACGGGAAGGACACCTCGATGGAACTGAGCGTACTGAATGTCGGCGGGGGACAGGCCTACGACGTGATCCTCGACACCACGGGGACGGCCCCCGGCACGTACTTTCTCTATACGACGGACCTCCAGTTCCTCGCCAACGGTCCCCAGGAGCGCGGCGGACTCATGACCGAAATTCGTATCAACTGAGCGGATCAGCCAGGAGGCTTATAATGACTAGAGGATATATTGGAAAAGCGGCGATGATTCCAGGTCTTCCGGCCATTTTGCTCTTCATGGCCCTGGGGACCTCGCAGGCCGCCGTTCAAGGCATAACGGGCCCTGCATTCCAACTGACGGCAAAGACGGGCTACATCATCACTTCGGACGGCGACAGTTTTCTCATGTGGATGTATGCCGACGGCAGCGCCGAAGGATCGGTTGGGCAGTATCCGGGACCCACGCTGATCGTGAACCAGGGGCAGACGGTCACCGTTACCTTGACCAACGAGCTGAACGTGAATACATCTATCATATTTCCGGGGCAACGGGTCACCGCGACCGGCGGGACCGAGGGAATCCTTGCCCGGGAAGCGCCTCCCAACGGCGCGGTGACCTATACATTCACGGCTTCCGAGCCCGGAACCTACCTCTACCGCAGCGGCACGCAACCGGACCTCCAGGTGGATATGGGGCTCGTAGGCGCTATCATCGTTCGCCCCTCTTCGGGAGCGAACTTCGCCTACAATCATGTGGACACGGCTTTCGACCGGGAGTTTCTGCTGGTCCTGACCGAGATGGATCCCCTGCTCCACAAACGTGTCGAGTTCGGACTGCCCGTGGATACATCCAGGTACTTCGCCACCAACTGGTTCGCCAACGGGCGGAACTTCCCGGACAACATGGCCGAAGATTTCGTACCGTGGCTGCCGCACCAGCCCTACAGCTTCCAGCCGCGAATGCACCCCGGAGAAAAGGTGCTGGTCAGGAGCGTGGGGGCCGGAGTTGACCTTCACCCGTTCCACTACCACGGCAACAACTTCGAGACCATCGCCGTGGACGGGCGGATGCTCGGCAGCAGCCCTTCCGCGGGGCCGGACCTTGCCTGGAAGGCTACGACGCGAAGGAGCGTTCCCGGACAGACCACGGATGTCATGTGGACATGGAACGCGGAGAACCTGGGATGGGATATCTATGGACACGATGTGGGGGACCCCATGGAGCCTGGAGAATGGGGGCCGGACCACGGAAAACCCTTCCCGGTGCTTTTGCCGACCCGTGATTCCATGACGTTCGGCGGCTTTTATCCCGGAACTCCATTTCTGGGAGGAACGGGCGACCTCGCTCCCGGGGACCCCGGCCTGAACGCCACGGGAGGATACTTCTACATGTGGCACTCTCACACCGAAAAGGAACTCACCAGTAACGACATCTGGCCCGGGGGCTTGGTGACCTTCATGATCATCGAACATCCCGCCGTGCCGTTGCCATAAGGAGGGCCAGCAGATGAAAGGAATTCATATGCTTCGTATCCACGGATTCTTGCCGATGCTGCTCGTTGTCGGACTCATGTGCGGCACGGCAGGCGCCCTGGAGATCAATCTCACTGCCGCGCCTGTGCCGGACCCCGGCCTCGCCATGCCGGACGGCAGCAATGTTCCGGCCTGGGGTTATGCCCTGGATGTGAACCAACCGGACGGCACGCCGCCGGGAGACGGGGTCGTCAGGGCTCCCGGACCCGTTGTGACCGTGCCGCCGGGAGACAATCAACTGGTGATCAATCTTACCAATAGACTGCCGGAAAGCACTTCCTTGCATATCCTCGGCCAGACTGTTTCCAACAGCACCGGGCCGGTCTATGTGGGCGGTCGCGTCAATTCCTTCTGCCATGAGACGCGGCCCAACGAAACCGGGCAGTACATATGGGGCAATTTCAAACCGGGAACCTATCTGCTGCAGAGCGGTACGAACCCGGCTAAACAGGTGCAGATGGGGCTTTACGCGCTGGTCAAGAAGGACCAATCCGTCGGCTTCGCCTATCCGGGCATTCGGTACACTGATGAGTTGATCGTGGTCCTGCATGAGATCGACCCCGATATCCACGCGGCAATCGTCGGGGGCAGTTATACCAGCAGCATCCATCGCGAGCCGAGGTACTATCTGATCAATGGTAAATCGTATCCCGAGATTTCCGGTCTCATATACAGTGCGAGCGAAGGCGACACTCTGCTGGTGCGCTTCCTGAACGCGGGCCTGGAAACGCATGTTCCGCAGGTGCTGGGCATGTACATGACCGCTGTCGCGGAAGACGGGAACCCGTATGACTACAGCCTGGAGCAATGCACGTTCGAGATGCCCGCGGGAAAAACTTTTGATGTTGTTGTGGGAAACAACGCCCCGGGAACCTACCCTCTGTACGATGCGCGGTTGAGGCTTTCGAACAGGGGGACCTACCAGGGTTCTCCCGCGGGCGGCGGCATGGCGACGAACATCGAGATAAGAAGTTCCCCCTAAGTCCCGGCCGGACGGCCGGCTCGGGCGAGTTCGACCACCGAGGGGTTGTCCCGGTCCGGCATCTGTTCAAGAAATCTCCCTCTCCCGGCGAGCCGGGAGAGGGAAGAAGTACCGGCGAACTTTGCCGTCGGCCTAAGCGTTGATTCCGGTTCCATGGGCCTGCCGCCTGCTGGAAGAAAGGGATGGAGAGATGGGAAAGATCGGCTTCAGGGAAAAGGGAAGTCACATGAGGAAGCTTTCAGCGCAATTCCTATTCGGGCCGGTGTTGGTAGTATCGTTCGTGGTCCTGGCGATGAGCTGCGATGCCCTTGCGGAGTCCGCGGCCGCGACGATCACCGAGACCCCAGTCGGCCTGGAGCAGAAATGGGGAATCAAGCCGGTATCACTTCGGCTTACCGCATCGGACCACTTCCTGGATTTTCGTTATCGTGTCTTGGACTCCGGCAAGGCGAGGAACATCATGCGTCCCGGCGACAAGCCCGTGATCATCGACCAGTCAAGCGGTAAGGTCCTCCCGGTTCCCAACACCAAAATCGGGGCGCTCCGGGCAATCGACTCAAACCCCAAGGAAAAAAAGAACTATGCAATCCTGTTCAGAAATATGAATAAAGTCGTCAAGAAGGGGAGTAAGGTCAGCATCGTTATCGGGGATTTCAAGCTGGAAGATGTCGAGGTGCGGTAAATGCTGATGATGTTTGGGAAGATATGAGAAAATCAACGCTTTTCCTGATCTGTGCCGCCTTCGGGGGAGCAGTGCTGACACTGCTCCTCCTGCTGCACCCGTCGTTGTCCCGGCAACGCTTCGATAGATCGTTGACGGAGAAGAAGAGACTGGTCCGAGGGCTCGGCATTACCGATCTTTGTCTTTTCACTGAAGCGCGGTATACCCGGCACCTTTCCCAGGCGGATCTGCATTCCGCTTTTCAGGAGCACCCGACGGCTCTCGATCAGTTTCCCTCCGGCTCCGTTGTATCTCCTCCCCCGGTCCTTGAAGGGAGCAGGCCATGAAATGGATGGAACGGCAGAAGTACTTCCTCGACCTCACCCTTTCCTCGCTGTGGAGGAGAAAAGGAAAGAACTTATCGCTTCTGATGGTGTATGCCCTCATGGTGTTTATGGTCGCATCCGTGATCTTTTTCTCGGGCGCGATTCGGAACGAGGCCCGGGAAGTTCTGGCGGACGCCCCGGAAATGGTGGTTCAGCGGATGGTGGCGGGAAGGCATGATCTCATCCCCGAGAGCTACGTCGAAACGGTGAAGAAAATTCGCGGCATTCGCTCCGTTGCGCCGCGGCTTTGGGGCTACTACCACCATCCCGCGGCTCGCGCTAATTATACTCTCATGGCCCCGGAGAAATTCCCCCATGGCGACGATGCGACGGTAATCGGGCGTGGAGTGTTGAGAACATGGGGGAAGGGGACTTCGGGGAGCAACCAGCTCTTCTTCAAGGCCTACAATGGGGAGACCGTCGTATTGAATGTCGTTGAAGTATTCGACGGAGCGACCGAGCTGGTTTCATCCGACCTGATTCTCGTGTCGGAGCCCGTATTCCGAAGAATAACCGGTGTGCCGGAAGGCATGGCGGTTGACCTTGTCGCCGAGATCAGGAACCCGAAAGAGGCGAGCACGATTGCGGGAAAACTCGTAAGAGAACTCCCGGATACGAGACCGATTTTGAGAGATGAAATCCATAGGACCTATGATTCTCTGTTCGACCGGCGAAGCGGATACGTGATCGTGCTGCTCGGCGGCTCGGTTCTGGCGTTCCTGATATTTGCATGGGAGAAAGCCGCCGGCCCGAATACCGAAGAAAGAACGGAAATAGGCATTCTGAAAGGCATCGGCTGGGATACCTCGGATATCCTCGTGATGAAGTTCTGGGAAGGGGCCGTCATATCGCTGTCGGCTTTTCTCCTTGGCTCCACAGCCGCATACGTTCATGTGTTTATTGCATCGGCCCCTCTCTTTGAGCATGCACTGAAGGGTTGGGCGGTTCTCTACCCGGAATTCGAACTGCGTCCCGTCTACGGCATGCACCGACTGGCGGTGCTCTTTGCTTTGACCGTATTGCCCTACACCTTTATCACGATCGTCCCCAGTTGGAAGATCGCGGTGTCCGACCCCGATGTGGTCATGAGGCAAGGATAAGCGGCGGGAGCGGGAACCGGGATAAGGCAAGGGGGCGCCATGCAGGTCCAGGGGAAAGCACGGGAACGGGTTGAGCGTCTCTGCGGCGGCGAAATACGGAGGGTCGCCATTTCACGGGCATTGATAAAGATCTGCACGTGGTCCATGGTGAGCCGCCGGGCGAGCATGCGCGACGGCGCCGTTGCGGGGGAGGAGCGTCTCTCGTGATGCTTAACCCCGCGATCATCGCCCTTCTTTTGGGGTCCGCCCTTGTATGCGCCTATGCGGCGTATGCTTCCATTACGGGCATTCAAATCCTGCGATGGTGGGATATGGAGAGCGGAAGCGAGCAGCAGTTGATGCTGGAGAGGAAGACTTACCTCGTTTCCACGATTCTATCCTTCGTGTTGGCGTTCGAACTCTTCTCGCTCCTGTTGTTCATCCACACCGCCGACAGCATACATGGACTTTTCGTGGGCGCAATGTGCGCAGCCGGGTCCTTGAACGTCAACGATTATGGATATCCGACCCTGGTCCTGAAGATTGTCAACTTCTTTCTGTGCGGCATCTGGATGGTGATGAACCATACGGATAACAAGGGGTATGATTATCCGTTGATCAGGGCGAAATACAAGCTACTGCTTGCGCTAACCGCTTTGCTTGCGCTGGAAGGCCTGTTGCAGGCGAGCTATTTCGCCGAGATGGAGCCCGATGTCATAACGTCTTGCTGCGGGACATTGTTCAGCGAGGATGCGCAAGGATTTGCCGCGGACATGGCGGCAATTCCCCCCTATACGGCCAAAATTCTGCTCTTCTCCGGAATGCTTCTGCTGCTCAGAATCGGTCTGCACGCCTGCATAACGGGGGAGGGCGCCCGTTTGTATTCACTGCTCGCCGGGTCGATGACGGCGCTGTCCGTTGCGGCGGTCGTTTCGGTTATTTGCCTGTACTACTATGAACTGCCCACCCATCATTGTCCTTTCTGTCTGCTGCAGAAGGAATACGACTATGTCGGGTATCCTCTCTACCTCACTCTGTTCATCGGCGGCATTCTGGGAACGAGTGCAGGCGTAATTTCCGGGTTCAGGGGATGCGCCTCCCTGAAGTCCGTAATTCCGGGATTACAGAAAAGATTGTGCCTGGTCTCGATGATTGCTTTCCTCATCTTTTCGATGGTTGCAGCGTACCCCATGGTATTTTCGGACTTCGTTCCCGATAGTCGGATGGCTCCCGCGCCGAAAACGGGGGACAGACCGACTTTCTGAAGGCGGTCATCATCCCGTGTTGCAGCGCGGACGTAAAGCGTGCGAGGAAGACGATGAGAAGCCCCAATGCGTCGGTTTGGCGTGGAAAGCGCTTGATGGTATTGCCGGTAGTCATTACATTGAGCTTCTGGTTCGGGTACTGCTGGAAGGACTCCGCCCCGCAATCCGGCCTGCCGGAGATGCGTGCCTCCACCGCCGCAGAGCAGGCCGACGCGGAGGCCCCGGCAGTATACGTTTGCCCCATGATGTGCGTCCCGCCAATGGAGGAAGCGGGTGAATGTCCTGTTTGCGGAATGGAGCTCACTCCCGTTCACGCGAATGAGAACACCGGCCCGCCGAAGCTCAAACTGGGCCCGGAAGCGGCGAAACTCGCCGGAATCCAGGTTGCCGCGGTCGAGCGCAAGCCCGTATCCTCGGAGATAAAGCTCTACGGGCAGATCGAATATGATCCCGCCCATACCACCAAAATCAATGCATTCATGCCCGGCGTGATCGATCGTGTTTACGTAAAGCGCTCCGGCCAATTCGTTCGATGGGGTGATCCTCTATTCGACATCTATTCGCCGGATTTGCGGCAAACACAGCAACAACTGATTGAAGCGATCAAGTACGTTCCCACTTTCCTCGCCTTTCAATCGAGCTTGCCGCACACGGCCAGGGATATGCCGATCCAGGAGTTGGAAGCGATCGGAAAATCGGAAGAGAGGACTTCCGAGGAAAAAGCGGCTTTGAGGACGATTGCGGCGGTTCGTCATAAGCTGAGCATACTGGGACTTCCGAAAAGGGACATCGATGAACTGATGAAATCGGGGGAAGCAACGGGCGTAGCCACCGTGTATGCGTCGTCATACGGGCAGGTGATCGACCAGAGCGCGTTCGAAGGAGCTTACGTGAACACCGGGACCGTCATTTTCACTATTTCCGATCCGCTGTTCGTCTGGGTCAAGCTGCAGGCTTACGAAATGGACTATGCCTGGATCAGGAATGGACAGGAAGTAACCTTCCAGGCCGACGCGTATCCGGGGGAGACCTTCAAGGCGAAAATCCACTGGATAGATCCCGTCTTTGACGTCAAGACACGGACCTTCGGCATCGGCGCCATATCGACGGAAGACCACGGAGGACGTTTGAAGTCCGGCATGGTTGTTCGCGCCGTCGTTCATGCGCGTCTGTCCGAAGACGGCAAGGTTGCGGGGGGAAGCGCCCCCGCGGACAACGCTCCGCTTGTCGTTCCTGCTTCGGCGCCCCTGTTGACGGGAAAGCGGGCCGTGGTTTACGTGGCCGTTCCCGGGGAGGATGCGCTCTACGAGGGACGGGAGGTCATCCTGGGTCCGAAGGCGAAAGACTATTACGTGGTTACGGCGGGATTGCAGGAGGGTGAGAGGGTCGTCGTGAACGGTAACTTCAAGATCGACAGCGCCGTGCAGATCCTTGCCGGACAAAGCATGATGAGCATTGAAGGCGGGCATTCGGCGGTGGAGCACAACCATCACGGCGGCTCCGGCCGGATGCACGAGAATTATTGGTCGGAGCGCATGAGGATGCGGTCGGAAAGCATGACGGAAACGGAGCATGAGGGCCGCGACTCGGCGCAAGGCCCGCATAGGGGGCGAGCCGGGGATGCGCCGGTATCCGGGCGATCCGTCATTCAACGCAGGAAACCCGGCATGTACGGTGATACGGTCGGGCACACGGAACGTTCCCGGGGCCGTTTATATGACGAGTAAGGCTGAATCGAACAGTGTCGAACGATTAATTGCATGAACGAAGATTTGAAATCTCGCCCTCCTCACTTCACTTCCTGGGTGGATAGAGCCGTCTGGTTCTGCCTGAACAAGAAGCTCATCATCTTCCTCCTTACATTCCTGATTGTATGCTGGGGCCTTGTTGTCGCTCCCTTCGACTGGAACTTGCGGGGTTTGCCGCGTTATCCCGTTCCGGTGGATGCGATTCCTGACATTGGGGAGAACCAGCAGATTGTTTTCACGGCATGGCCGGGGCGCTCACCGCGTGATGTGGAGGACCAGGTTTCCTATCCTTTGACGACAGCGCTGCTGGGCGTACCCGGAGTCAAAACGGTGCGTGGATACTCCATGTTCGGCTTCTCCAATGTGTACGTCATATTCGACGACGATGTGGAGTACTACTGGTCCCGGTCCCGTGTGTTGGAGAAGCTCAACAGCCTGCCTCCGGGAACGTTGCCGGAAGGGGTGCAGCCCGCGCTCGGGCCCGACGCCACGGCGCTGGGGCAGATTTTCTGGTACACGCTGGAAGGGCGCGATGCGGACGGCAAGCCCACGGGCGGCTGGGACTTGCAGGAGTTGAGAACGATTCAGGACTGGTATGTCCGGTATGCGCTCCAGTCGGCCGAGGGGGTGAGCGAGGTCGCATCGGTCGGGGGTTTTGTTCAGGAATACCAGGTGGACGTAGACCCGGACCTCCTGCGGATCAACAATGTAAAACTGGAGGAGGTGGTCGCCGCCGTTAAGCGATCCAATATTGACGTGGGCGCTCGAACCATCGAAGTCAACAAGGTGGAATACATCATTCGCGGTCTCGGGTTTGTTAAGGAACTGGAGAACATCCAGGATTCCCTGATCAAAGTCAGTGGGAATATCCCCGTATTCGTGAGGAATGTCGCCAGCGTGACATACGGTCCGGCGTTTCGAAGGGGAGCGCTGGACAAGGGGGGCGCGGAAGCTGTCGGCGGGGTAGTGGTTGCCGGGTACGGCTCCAATCCGCTGGAGGTTATAAAGAGCGTTAAGAGCAAGATCGAGGAGATTTCTCCGGGAATGCCGAAGAAGACCCTGCCCGACGGAACGGAGAGCCGGGTGAGGGTCGTTCCGTTCTACGATCGCAGCGGGTTGATCCACGAAACCCTGGGAACGCTGAATGACGCCATATTGGAAGAAATCCTGGTGGCCGTCATCGTCATCGTCCTGGTGGTGATGCATGTGGAGAGTTCGGTCCTGATTTCCGCCGTACTGCCGCCGGCTGTTTTGATCAGCTTTATAGCAATGAAACTATTTCAAGTTGACGCCAATATCGTGGCGCTTTCCGGAATCGCCATAGCCATCGGCACGTTGGATGATATGGGGATCGTCATCTGCGAGAACATCCTCAAGCACATGGAAAAGGAGGGTGCGGGGGAAAATCGCCTCGAGACGGTTTTCAGAGCGTCGAGCGAAGTGGGCGGGGCCGTCCTGACCGCGGCCGCCATGGCGGTAGTGAGCTTCCTGCCGGTATTGGCTCTCGAAGGGCCGGAAGGCAAGCTCTTCCGGCCGTTGGCCTTCACCAAGACGTTTGCGCTCATGGGTTCCGCGGTCGTCGCCGTCTGCGTTATTCCACCACTGGCCCAAATCCTTTTTTTCAGGGAATCCGGTAAGAAGAGCTATCGGTGGATCTGCTATGAAGCACTGATCTATTTGGGAGCGGCGGCGGCATTTTTCGTTGACCTCGGGTTGGGACTGGTCGTCGCGTTCATCGGCGCTTACAGGTTGATATCCTATCGGTTCTTCCCTACGGGAAACAGGTGGGTTTCAGTCGTCAACAGCTTGTTGATCGCGGCGGGGGTCGCCATTGTTCTATCTCGCCACTGGCTTCCCCTGGGTCCCGGGAAGGGGCCGTTCGTCAATTTCGTTTTTGTCGCGGGGTTGATCGGCGGCGTGCTTGGAGTCTTACTCTTCGTACAGCGCTACTACACTCAAATATTGGCATGGTGCCTGGAGCATAAGAGGGCTTTCCTCTCCTTGCCCTTGATGATGCTTGCAATGGGCGCCGTATGCTGGGTGGGGATCGCCCCTTTTTACGGCTGGTTGCCGAATTTGATCAAGAACAGCGCCGCGGCTTCCCATATCGCGGAGAAGTTCCCCGGGCTCGGGAAAGAGTTTATGCCGTACCTGGACGAGGGGGCGTTCTTGTACATGCCCGTGACGATGCCGCATGCTTCCATTGGCGAGGTGCTGGACATCATTCGAAGGCAGGATATGTCGATTCAATCGGTTGCGGAAGTCGAATCGGTGGTCGGCAAGCTCGGTCGCGCGGAAAGCGCTCTCGATCCCGCTCCTGCATCGATGATAGAGACCTTGATCAACTACAAGCCCGAGTATGTCGCCGACCGCAACGGGAGGCCGCTGAGGTATCGCTTCTCCGATGAAGGCTTCGATTTTTTTCGAAGTAAAGAGGGGGTTCCGGTGGCTGCGCCGGACGGGCGCCCGTATTTCGTGCCCGGCCGATTCATAAGAGATGCGGCCGGTCAACTGATTCCGAGTTCCGACGGAAGACCGTTTCGACAGTGGCGACCCGCTCTGGACCCCGTTTTGAACCCCGGCCGCACAGCCTGGGAGGGGATTCGGAAGCCGGACGATATTTGGGCCGCGATCGTTGATGCAGCCAGGATGCCGGGCGTGACCCAGGCCCCGAGGCTTCAGCCCATCTCGGCGAGGGTGGTGATGCTCCAAAGCGGCATACGGGCTTCGATGGGTGTCAGGGTCAAGGGACCGGACCTGGAATCCGTTCAGCGGGCCTGTATCCAAATCCAGGATTGCCTCAGAGAAGTCCCTTCCGTTGAACCGGCGTCGGTTGTAGCGGACCGGGTAATCGGCAAGCCGTACCTGGAAATCGAGATCGACAGGCGGGCTATCGCCCAGTATGAAATCGACCTGCAGCAGGTACAGGATGTGATCGAGATTGCGGTCGGCGGCAAGCAGATCATGACCACGGTGGAGGGGCGGGAAAGGTATCCCGTGCGGGTGAGATATATCAGGGAGCTTCGGGACGATATAGAATCACTGGGAAGGATTCTTATCCCTTCGTCCAATGGCGCGCAGATTCCGCTGATGCAGCTTGCGGACATCAAGTACACCCGGGGACCGGAAGCGATCAAGACGGAGGACGCTTTCCTGGTCGCGTACGTGTTGTTCGATAAAAAGCCGGGATATGCGGAAGTCGATGTCGTCGAGCACGCGAGGGATTATCTCCGGTACAAAATGGAGAGCGGCGAGGCGCAGCTTCCCGGCGGCGTCGGTTTTTCCTTCACGGGCAATTATGAAAACCACGAGCGCTCGGAGAAGAAGTTGAAGCTGATTTTACCGCTCGTTCTGTTTATCATTTTTTTCCTTCTATATATGCAGTTCAGCTCGATATCGACGACGGTCATGGTCTTTTCCTGCATTCCCGCGGCCTGGGCGGGGGGCTTCATCATGATATGGCTGTACGGACAGCCCTGGTTCCTGGACTTCGAGGTGTTCGGGACCAACATGCGCGACCTCTTCCAGGTTCATCCCATCAATATGAGCGTGGCCGTCTGGGTAGGGTTCCTGGCGCTCTTCGGCATTGCCGCCGATGATAATGTGGTCATGGCGACATACCTGGAGGATAGATTCGCGGGAAAGGAACTCCGGACAGTCGAGGAAATCCGCCGAAATACCGTCGAAGCCGCGAAGCGAAGAATCAGGCCTTGCCTGATGACCACGGCCACGACCATTTTGGCCCTGCTGCCCGTGCTGACATCCTCGGGCCGCGGTGCGGACCTGGTGCGGCCCATGGCCATTCCCGCTTTCGGCGGCCTGGCGTTTGAACTCATCACCATGCTGGTGCTGCCTTTATTGTACTGTGCCGTGGAGGAACGCAGGTTGAGAAAACGGGAGGGCGATCGGTCTTCGACGGTTGAGCCGAATGAGAATTGAAGAGTTTGAGCGCCCGGCCCCGGCAATCTTTTCCGTGCAGGGCGCCCGGTGACATGCGTCACGTTTTCTCGCGCAGGAGTTTGATGAGTTTTCTATTGGCGGCGGGGAAGGCGTAGCGGTCCAGGTCTTCGGGAGACACCCAGCGGCTTTCCACGGCGGCGTGCAGGACCGGGGCGCGGTTCTCGCCATGGGCGATGCGGCATATGAAGGCGTGCAGGGTGACTTTGAACGAGGTGTAGCCGTGGCGGACCACGGCGAGCTTTTCCACCGGCGTCACCCGCAGTTCGAGTTCTTCGTGGAACTCGCGAACCAGGGCATCCTCCGGCGTCTCCCCCTCCCGTATCTTGCCTCCGGGGAATTCCCATAGCCCGGCCATGAGCCCGTTGGGCGGGCGTTTCTGGATGAAGATCCTTCCGTCCCGGACGAGGATTCCCAGCGCCGTCTCTATCGAAGTGAATTCCTTGCGCTTTCCCGTTACGGGGCGCTGGTCCGTGATGCCCAGCCGGAAGGCCTCGCAGTAGGGGCGCACCGGGCACTCCATGCACCTCGGCGTCCGCGGGATGCAAACCGTGGCCCCAAGCTCCATGAGACCCTGGTTGAAAAGCCGGGACCGTCCCTCGGGAATCAGCTCCATCACCTTCTTGCGCATGAAGGCCTGGGCATCCCTTCCCTTGATGTATGTCGCCAGATTGAAGACGCGGGCCAGGACCCTTTCGACGTTCACGTCCAGCACGGGGCACGGCTCGTTGTAGGCGAAGCTCATGATCGCCCCGGCTGTGTAGGGGCCGATGCCGGGCAACTTCACAAGTTCGTCGTACGTCCGGGGAAACTCTCCTCCGTACTCGCTCACGATGACGCCGGCGGTCCGGTGGATGTTCTGCGCGCGCGAATAGTACCCCAGCCCCTCCCAGAGCTTCAGCACGTCCTCGATGGACGCATCCGCAAGGGCGCGCGCATCCGGGAACCGCTTCATCCACCGCTCGAAATAGGGCAGCACCGTCCGGACCTGCGTCTGCTGGAGCATGATTTCCGAGACCCAAATCACGTACGGCGAGCAGTCCCTCCTCCACGGCAGATCCCGCTTGTTCGCCTGAAACCACTCGACCAGGTCCCGGCTGAAATTCGATTCCTGTTTATCGATCGTATTACCTGACTCTTTCTATTCCCGGCTTCATCCCTTCCAGGTAGAACCCCCTCTTTTCGTGCGTCGACGAGGAGCCGGTCTTCTTGTCCCCTTTACCCTTGGTGCGGGCATCCTCCAGGGCCTCCTCGATTTCCTCCCGCTTTTCGGGATTGCCGGCGAGCAGTACCTTCGCCTTCTTGAGGTGGAACTCCGCCGTCTGCCAATCGCGCACGTGCAGGTAGTAGCGTCCGAGGTGGAAATGGGCCGGTCCCATGTCGTTCACCTTCCCCAGCACCACCCCCAGGTGGTAGTCGACTTCGGGGAGCACATCCGAAAGAGGTTCGGCCTGCTTGAGATGCTTCAACGCTTGGTCCTTGCGTCCCTGTTCCTCCATGAGGAGTCCAAGGCGGTAGTGGGAGATGGCGGAACCGGGGTCGAGCAGGAGAGCGTTTTCGAAGGTCTTTTGGGCTTCAACGGTATCCCCCTTCTGGAAAAGCGCATAGCCCAGCGCGCTCAACACCATCGGACTGTCGGGCTTTTGGCGGACCGCATCCCTCAGGTGCGAGACGGCCTGCTCCATTTGCCCCTGCCGGAGACTCAGCCTCCCCAGGCCATAGTCGGCAGCCGCGGAACTTTCCTTGTCCCCCTTCCAGGTCTGGAACCGGTCCGCCGCCGCCTGCTTCTCCGAGTATTCGCTCAGGAGCGCGGCCTGCATGAGCGTGAAATCCCCCACGGGCTGCTTTAAATTGCGCGCGGCTCTCTTGCCGTCCTGCCGGAGCTTGTTATCGGCCATGGCCCGGAGGTACTGGACACGCTCGCCCACCGCGGGGTGAGTGGCGAGGTATGTCGCCATCTTGTTTTCGTCTTTCCACTGCGTTCGCTTGAGTCTCTGCATGGCCTCCGCCATATCCACGGGATCGTAACCCGAGTCGCAAAGAAAACGAAATCCCATCCGGTCCGCCTCCGCTTCGTTCTCCCGGCTGTACTGGAGCGCCATGGTCTGACTTCCGGCTATCGCTCCCACCGCCAGCGCCTGCCCCCCGGCCCCGCCCGACTGTGTGCCCAGAAACGCCGCAGCCAGCATCGCCGCAATAGAGGCGATGGTCACGAACTTACCCTTCTCTATCCGCTGGTATATATGCCTGCAGTGGATGTGAGCCAGTTCGTGGCTGAGGATGGCCGCCAGTTGTCCTTCGTTTTCCAGGATTTCGAGCAACCCCCGGTGCATGAAGATATAGCCTCCGGGTATGGCGAACGCGTTCGGCGTTCCGTCGTCGATTACGAAGAACTGAAAGTTGTACGGAGTCGTACCCAGCTGGGGGACGATCCTGTCCCCCACCGCCTGCACATAGGCCAGCACCTCTCCGTCTTCGATGAGGTTAAAGTGTCCTCGAATCTGAGTGAGGATCTTTCTCCCGATGGACTTTTCCTCGCTCAGAGTCAGCGCATATGCATTTCCGGGCGCTCCGGCCCCGAAAACCATCATGAAAGTAAACACTCCAAGGACCCACCAGGTGAGTCCCTTGCCCCCGCCGCCTCGGAGAACATGTCCCATGGAATATTCCTCATGCCGTCAGCTTGTGCTGTCGGACCCTGATGCCGTCATGCCGTGGTAGGCGTGGATGCAGCAGCTTTGTCCGGTTCCCAAACCACTCTTTCCGCCTCCGACCAGAGACTCTCGAGGTCGTACACCGCACGGACGGGTTCATAAAACACGTGGACGATCACATCTCCATAGTCCATCAGTATCCAGTGGCCTTCCTTGCGTCCTTCACTGCCCAGGGGCCGGACGCCCTCCTTGCGAAGCTCTTCCTCCATGTGGTCGGCGATACCCTGCACCTGCCTGCTCGATTTGCCCCCGCAGATGACGAAGTAGTCGGCGAAGGAGGTTAAGGAGGAGACTTCCAGAACGACTATATCCAGAGCTTTACGGTCGGACACCGCTTGAGCGAGCCGCACGGCACGCTCCCGCGCGTCGTTCAATTTCTTTTCATCGGCTTTATTTCTCGTCACTATTACTCGATTCTCCTTTGGACTCTCTATTGCTTTTTCGTCTTTCGGCATGGCTTATAGACCGTGTGTTTGAGGTAACACTCGAGAGGGTTCACCGTCATTCCCGCGCAAGCGGTAATACAGGCGCTTCAAGGCTTCCGGCCTCCCGCTCCCCCCCGCCTACGCGGGGACAAGCTTTGCGGGAGCGACGGCTTAAGTGTTACCCCTTTTCGAGCCATGCCCGTCTTTCTCATGTTATGCACACCACGCCTTCATGTCGTCAGGCCGCAAATTTGCGCGGCGCATGCATTTCATCATCCAGCCCATGCAACAACTAGCTTCCAATTCCGTACAATCCCGCATCCCTAATATAACTCAATACGGCATCGGGGACCAGATAGCGGATCGACTTCCCCCGGGATGCCAGGCGGCGGACCTGTGTTGAAGATATCCCCATGTGGGTGATTTCGAGATGGTGGACCGGATGGAATTCCGGGTGGCGGAAGGAGCGTGTCCGTTCGTCCCAATCGAAGCGCCGGGACACCTTGGCGGCCAGGAACGAATCCATTTGTTCTCCCGGATAGCCGGGACGTCGGAGGGCCACCATGCACGCCATCCGGAACAGCTCGCGGTAGCGCCACCACAGATCGAGTTCCAGAAAGGCGTCCATTCCCACCAGGAAGTACAGGACGGTCCCGTCGGGCATTTCCTCGCGCAGTTTCCGCAGGCTCGTGACTGTATAAGACGTTCCTCCGAGCCTATGTTCCAGGTCCGACAGGCGAAACACGGGGTGCCCCCTGACGGCCAGGCGCATCATCTCCCACCGGTGCTCGAAAGGGAGTATTTCCCTGTTCGACTTGTGAGGCGGGACAGCGGAGGGGATGAAGAGGAAATCGTCCAGTCCCAGCATCTCGAGCGCTTCTTCCGCCGCCCGCAGATGGCCGAAGTGAACCGGATTGAACGTTCCTCCCATCACTCCCACTCGCAAAGGCATGCTGTTGGATTCTCCTCAACTTCCCTCGGCAAAAAAGCCAGGATTTCAATGGCCCGGTTGCGGCTGAAAGCCGTAACCGCACAGAGAAGTCCGGATTTCAACCGTGAACGGTATATCATCTGATTGGCCGCGCAATTGCGATCATTGGTCCCCGGGTCCTAAGTCCTCACCTGTCCGTTGCCGAGGGCGATGAACTTGGTCGTCGTCAGTTCCTCGACCCCCATGGGGCCGAACGCATGGAGGCGGGACGTGGAAATGCCTATTTCCGCTCCCAGCCCCAGTTGGAACCCGTCGTTGAAGCGGGTGGACGCGTTTACCAGCACCAGGGAGGACTGCACTTCCCGCAGGAAACGCTGTGCCCGCTCGTAATTCGTGGTGACGATGGCTTCCGTATGCTGCGACCCGTACTTATTGATGTGGCGGATGGCGTCCTCCATGCTCCCGACCACGCGGACGGCCAAAATGAGGTCCAGGTACTCCGCGAACCAGTCTTCCTCGGTCGCCGGCTTGCAGTCGGAAACGATGGCCCTCGTGCGCTCGCAGCCCCTCAGCTCCACGCCCTCGCGCCGGAACGACCCGGCCATCCGGGGCAGGAAAGCCTGCGCTATCCCCTCGTGAACCAGGAGCGTTTCCATGGCGTTGCACACGCCGGGGCGCTGGACCTTCGCGTTCAGGCACAGCTTCTCGGCCATGTCCATGTCCGCGCTCTCGTCCACGTAGGTGTGGCAAACACCCTTGTAGTGCTTCAAGACGGGCATGCGGGCGTTTTCGGCTACGAAGCGGATGAGTTCCTCGCCCCCGCGAGGAATCATGACGTCGATGTACTCCTCCAGCTTGAGGAGGTCCAAAACGGCGTCCCGGTCCGTGGTTTTCACCACCTGGATGGCGGCTTCGGGGAGTCCCCCGTCCCCGAGGCATTCTTGCAAAACGGAAGCCAGGCATTGGTTGGAATGGAAGGCTTCGGAGCCGCCGCGCAAGATGACGGCATTTCCGGCCTTGATGCAGAGCGCCGCCGCATCCACCGTAACGTTGGGCCGCGATTCGTACACGATGCCTATCACTCCGAGCGGGATACGCATCCGGCCGACCCGAAGATCGTTGGGTCGCGTCCACATGCGGGTGATTTCCCCGACCGGGTCGGGTAGGGCGGCCACTTCCCTCAAACCCGCGATCATTTCCGAAAAGACTTTGTCGCTCAGCCGCAGACGGTCCACCTTGGCCTTGGGAAGCCCCTTCGAAGCTGCCTCCTTGATGTCCTTCTCGTTGGCGGCGGAAATCGCGGCGCGGTTCCGCTCGAGGGCCGGAGCCATAGCCTCCAGCACCCGGCGCTTGACCGTGCTCCCCGCGTTCGCCATCTCATGGGCCGCTTCACGCGCCCGCTTCCCCAAAGCCAGAATCTCTTCGCGCATTATCCACTCCTCCAAAACCGTTGCTCTTATTCCGTTCCATCCGCCTCCGCCGCCATCTCGTCGGCAAGCACGAAATTATTCCTGTGGATCACCTCATCGGAATGTTTATAGCCGATCAGCCGTTCGATGTCCTCACTGTGGTGGCCTCTTATGAGTTCCAGTTCACCGGATTTGTAATTGCTGAGTCCGACTCCGATGACTTTCCCCGATTCGTCCACGCACCGTACGGGGGCGCCCACGCCGAAGTTCCCGCGCACTTCCCGAATCCCGATGGAGAGCAGCGACTTGCCGCCGTTGCGCAGGGCCGCCACCGCTCCCTTGTCGATGACCAGGGCGCCCGCGGGTTTGGAGATATTCGCGAGCCACAGTCTCCGGCCGTGGTAGAGGCGTTTTCGGGGGAGAAAGAGGGTCCCGAGGGTCTCGCCCTCGAAGATTCGCAGCAGCACGTCGCGCTCCCTGCCCGGCGCGATGATCATCGGAATGCCGGCCGAAATCGCCTTTCGCGCGGCCAGCAGCTTGCTCATCATCCCACCCGTCCCCACGGCTCCGGGCTGCGGAGTGGCGCACGCCATGATCTTCGAATCCACGCGGTTCACCACGTTGATGAGGCATGCATTGCTGTTGCCGCGGGGATCGCAATCGTACAGGCCTTCCGTATCCGTCAGGCAGACGACCAGGTCCGCCCCGACCAGGGTGGCGATCATTATGGACAACTGGTCGTTGTCCCCGAACTTGATTTCCTCCACGGCCACGGTGTCGTTTTCGTTGATGATCGGGATTATCCGCCAGTCCAGGAGCGTCTCGAGCGTGTTTCTGGCATTGAGGTAGCGATGGCGGTGCGCAAGGTCCTCGCCGGTGAGAAGCACCTGGGCCACGAGCTGTTCGTACTTGTCGAACGCCTCTTCCCACGCCTGCATGAGGATGCTCTGCCCGACGGCGGCCGTAGCCTGCTTCTGAGGGATCGCGTGAGGCCGCTCCGAAAGGCCGATCTTCCTCACTCCGGAAGCCACGGCCCCCGACGACACGACGAGCACTTGCAGGTCCCGCGCCTTCAGTTCCGCTATCTGATCGCTCAGGCGGTGAACCATCACCCTGTCCAGACCTCTCGGCCCCGTCAGCACCGCGCTGCCTATCTTGATCACCAGCCGGTGGACGTGGCCGAACCACTCCTTCCGGTCGCAAAGATCGTGGAGCGTGTCCGCTCCCGCGCCTGCGCCTTTCTCGCTGCTCTTCCCGGAACTCTTCATCGAAACCGCATTCATAAGAAGGTTATCGTCAGTTTTTCGTATTTCACCCACGGCAACGATTACCGCCGGATTCACCGCATGCCGGCGGAAACCATACGCTATACAAACAGTCAAAGTTTACCATCAGTTATTACAGGAAAGCTATCATAAAGCCGTGCACCTGTCCATTCGGATCATCTCACGGCGCCGGCTCCGGCGGCGCGGCGGCGGATCATCCCGGAGCGGGAACGCTGCCGGCGCAGCAGGCGCGATTTTATCATCAGTTCGCCGCCGTTTCATCCCCCTCGCGAAAATCCGCATGCTTTCTCCTTTTTTCTTCTTGGTTTGACGGCGAAAAAACCGTAGAGTTAAAAGGGAAGCAACCCGGATTTCACTGCACCGTCGGATGAGTCGTATAAGAGTTGTATAATAAGGAAGGGCTGAGTTGTGCAAATCATAGTCCCGCACAAGAATGTCGATTTTGACGCACTGGCGTCCCTGGCCGCCGCCTCCATGATCTATCCCAATGCCGAACCCGCGCTGCCGTCGAGCATAAACCCCAATGTCCGCAGCTTTTTGTCGCTGCACAAAAGCATATTCGACTTTCCAGCCGTGAAGGACCTCGATCTGAAGACCGTAAGTCGCATGATCGTGGTGGATACGAACCGGTGGAGCCGGCTGGAGGGAGTCGGGGTTTTACACAAGAGGCCGGACCTCGACGTTCACATCTGGGACCATCACCCGGAAACGGGCGATATCCCGGCCACCCTGTCGCACCAGGACTGCGTCGGAGCTACGGTCACCCTCCTGGTCGAGGCGATGAAGGAAAGGGGGATCGACTTTACCTCCATCCACGCCACGCTGTTCCTGGCGGGGATCTACGAAGACACGGGCCATCTCACCTTTCCGTCCACAACCGCGCGGGACCTGCGCGCCGCGGCCTATTTGCTGGAAAGGCATGCGGACCTCAAGGTTATTCAGACCATACTTCGCCCCACTTACGGCCCCAGGCAGAAGGACATCCTGTTCAAGATGCTTGCGGAAACCAACCGCATCAAGCTCCACGGCCACCGGATGAGCATCAGCAAGGTGGATATAGAGGGACACATACCGGGACTCGCGGAAGTGGTGAGCATGTACCGCAACGTGGTGAACGTGGATGTCGCGTTCGGGATCTTCAGGGATGCTCGCTCCGACCGGTGCATGGTGATAGGCAGAAGCGGAATCGACAGTTTCGACGTGGGGGCGGTCATGCGGATCATGGGAGGCGGCGGTCACTCCGGGGCGGGGTCGGCGATGATAAAATCGGTCGGCGCCGACGCCATCGAGACCTGGCTTTCCGAGATAGTAAAAGATTACAAGCAGGTACCCATTCAGATAAGCGATCTCATGTCCTTTCCCGTGGATAGCGTCCCCCCCGACGCCCCGATGCAGGAAGTCGCCTCCATTTTGAATGAGAAGGGGTATTCCGGAATGCCCGTCATGGAAGGCGACGCGCTGGTGGGGATCATCTCTCGGCGGGACGTGGATAAAGTGACGAAGGATTTCCAGTGGCGCTCGCCGGTGAAGGCGTTCATGACCCGCAACGTGATTACGGTCACCCCCAGGCACAGCGTGGCGGAAGCCATGAGGGTACTTATCAAAAACGATATAGGCCGCCTTCCCGTGATCGATGACGGCCGGGTCATCGGAATCCTCTCCCGCTCGGACGCCATGATCTACTACTACGATCTCATACCCGATTGAGGGGCAAGGTGAATGCGCCAAAAACAAAAAGCCGGAGGGGTAATCCCTCCGGCTTTTCTGCCGTATTCAACTCTCAGGAGTATTTACTAGATCTTCTTGACCCTGACAGCCTGAGGTCCCTTGGGGCCCCTTTCCACCTCGAAACTCACGCGCTCTCCCTCGCTCAGGGACCGGAACCCTTCCGCAAGGATGGCACTGTGGTGCACGAACACGTCACCCTGATCTTTAGTTTCAATGAAGCCATAGCCCTTTTTGTCGTTAAACCATTTTACTCGGCCTTCCACTTTTACATCCTTTCCTTCTCTTACTGTTTTGCACCACTTAGCCGGCGTATTCCTTTTCGAACACCCCCGAATCCGTCCGTGCAGGCATCAATCGATCTACTAAAAGCTCCGAAATGACGAAACCAATCTATATATCCTGCTGCAAGCTCTTCTATATCAAAATAAATATGGTGTCAAGCGATAAGAAATCAATATATCATCCATTTAGAGCGGAATTGACTGGTTTGAGGGCTTAAAGCGGTGAAAAGTCAAAAGATGTTCTATATCTCTCTCTTTCCTTGTTCTTCTCTGTATAACAGGGTTGCGATTCACCATGAGATCCTGAATGCCCGGGCTATTGCTTCACCCCGCAGGTATTTATTCCTGTTACAAAAACAGAAGTCATTGCAAGCGGATACAAGGTACGGCTCAGCATTCTCAAGCTACGGGGAATGAATGACAAATGACGAAACTATTTAACATCCAGTACAAATAGTCCATACTATCGGCATTATTTATGCTACCACGTTACAGCGCGGGAGCGCAGGTAGATGAATGGCCGCACATTCCCCCGGAGGGGCGCTCGACTCCGCCCCGCCGTCGCTCCGGTTTCCACGCTTGCGCGTGGGAACCGGCATTCCTTATCATTCCTGGTGCTTTTCGATCCTTCGTGGCGCGAGACGGCTACCTACTCGTTGAGGGCCTCACGCAACCGGTTCACCGCCTCCTCGAGTTCGGGAAACAGGTCCGGAGACAGGGTGACGCCCTTCTTCGACGGATGGAACTCTCCATCGTCGGTTTTGTAGTAGACCCTCAGATCGATGTACTGCTTCCCTCTGTAGTGGCTGATGCTGACCCGGATCTCCTCCAGGGCGTTCTTCGGAAATGAGTGAATCATCTGGGTTTCTTTGCTCATCTGCAATTCCTCCCGGTTACCTGGTAGCTGGCTGGGGTCCATGGTTTCGAGTTACCGCGAGGGTACTCCCTCCTGCCGGGCCGAGAACTCGTCGGCTATTCGTTTTGCAACGAGCGGGGCATTGCCGCCCGAGCGGTTGTTCACAATGACATTCAGCCTCACGTTTCGATCTATGGCGGCATACATCAAATCCACCGTGTCTTCCACCATACCCGGACTGATCATGTCGATCAGGAGCCGGTCGAAAGGGTGAGCGCGGGCGTAGGCATCCTCGTATCGGACTCCGCGAGGCGTCATCAAACGGACGATGGCCTGTCCTCCGGAGTTCACGAACCGGGAGCCCGACCTGGCGAATTGCTCTCGAAGCCGCGGGAGCCAGGTCCAGTGCGAAAGCACCTGCCCGACTCCGTGTTTTTCGAGCACTTCGAAGACGGGAGGGGCCAGGTAGATTTCGGTCCTAAGTTCCACGTTGTACCGGGTATCCCTCGGGACCGCGGTGAAGAAAGCATCGAGAGAAGTCGCCATTTCCCGCACGGATATCCTGTCCTGCCTGCGCTGGTACTCCTGCTCGAATACGATTCCCGTCAGAGATGCGCCCAACAGTTCGACCGCCGGCTCGTAAAACCGGCGCAGGAACGCGTCGGGATCGAGATAGGCCTCGTTGGCCGCAAATCCACCTCTTCGCCTGATCTTTTGAGCGAATACCTCCCGCGGCGCCTTTAGAACCAATGCGTCGCCATCCTTCAGGCGCTGCCGGTACTTCCCGAGCACATGGTAGTTCTGCGTCGGGCGGCCCTCCGAATCCAGCAAGAAACGATAAAAGGTATAATCCAGTTCGAGCACTCCGAAGTGCTCGAAGTATTCCTCGACGCTATCGACGGGCAAAACTTCCTCCGTGAAGGACTTCCCCGCGAGCGGGCGGGCACGCCTGCTGACGCGGTCCGCATAACGCTCCGCCGTATATATCTGCCCTATCCATCCCGCATATCTATCACTGGCGGTCCCCATTGAAATACCGGGATGAAGATCTCGAAAGAGGAATTCCTCACGGCCTGCTCCCATGCAATAAACCTCCCGTTGCATATCGATATTCACTCATACCAATAAGCCGTCCGGTGTTTGCGTCAA
Source organism: uncultured Syntrophobacteraceae bacterium (assembly GCA_964407285.1). Classification (GTDB taxonomy): domain Bacteria; phylum Desulfobacterota; class Syntrophobacteria; order Syntrophobacterales; family Syntrophobacteraceae; genus CAYOVG01. The sequence continues at coordinate 291 of CAYOVG010000051.1, read as the reverse complement.
CCGCATCGGGCGCATGAATGGAGGCGATACTACAATTCCTCTGCTGCGCAGGCTCTATATGGAGCAAACAAGAGTGAAGATCAATAGAAATATGCAGAGCGGGGAGAAAGAGCGCGAGTCGTCAACCACGAAAAGCACGGAAAGGACGTTAAAGCGGAAAGAACCCTTTTTCGTGTTCTTTCGTGCTTTTCGTGGTTGATGAATGCGATGCGTCGGAAGGGAAAGGGCCGTGGACGCGATTTGGCGGTAATCCGGAAGACCGTTTTCTACCACGAAAAACACGAAAAGGCA
>CAYOVG010000050.1:0-25726 GCA_964407285.1 uncultured Syntrophobacteraceae bacterium | reverse complement strand
TTTGAGGACCGGCGCTCCATCTTCTCAACCATCGCCTGCCGCAGTGGCTCCTTGTCATCGGTGTGGATCGTGCGCGGGTCTCTTTTCTTGGACTTGCAGCACCGCTGCCGGTGGGAGCATTGCCGGCAAGCCACTTTTTCGGCCTGATAGATCCGCTTGCGTCTTGCCCTTTGCTCCAAGGCCTGTCCGGCAGGACAGGTGAAGCAATCCCTCTCGCTATCGTAGCTGAAATCGGGCTTTTTGATCTCCCGATTGCTGTCTTTCAACAAGCTGGAATCCTTCTTGTTTTCCCTTCCCGTCGCCACAAAGGCATCCACTTCGGTCTTCTCGAATGCCTCCAGATTCGTACCGGACATGAAGCCGTTAGGCAACTCCAAAGAATTAACCTACCAGATTCCCGGTCCCTTCCGGCTCCCGGATTTCAATTCCCTGACAGGTTGTTTGTTGTGGATTGCCTAAATCGGCTTCACTTTCAGTTTCAAAAGCATTCCTTTAATACTCGTAACGCATTACCTTCGTTACTGTCGCTTCCCTTTGCCCTTAAAGGCTGTGAATCGCCCCTATTGCCCCTCGGTTGCTTTCAGACAAAAACGCCATTGAGCCTCACCCCCGCTATTTGCACCAATAAATCTTACATATCCCAAGGCTGGAATACTAATCGGGAAAAGGTATCTTACTGCAACTTCATGGTTTCAATGGCTCTCTTAACTAACTGCTCGGATGTCTCATTCATAATATTATCGAGCTTGCTTCTCAATCTGTTATATAGCCAATTGAATATAGGCTGATTTGTATGGCGATGCTGAAATAGTTGATCTTGAAATTCACGTGATTTGCTAGCCAGCTCTACATCACTTAGCTTACCTATTATTGCATCTTCAAATATCTTATTTATATGGTGCTCCATACTTCGCAATAAATATATAGATCTCCGTTGCCTGAGGAATTCCCTAGTTATCCAGATAACAGTTGGAGATAGTGGCAACGCAACTGACAATATAAATGTCTTAATACCAGAATTTAAGCATATGGCAATTACTAGAGGAATAGTTATAATTATAGAAAGTATAATGCAAAGCCATTTCGTATAGTAACTCCTAAGTAAGTCATCAAACCAAATATTTGATCGTTGACATATTATTCTTGCAATACTAATTGGCAATCTACCAACACTATTAGAATACCAGTCGCGTATTTTAGATCTTCTTTCCTCGTGTGTAAGAAACTCCGCAGCTTCCCTTACTATATTTTCATAAATAGGTTTGCTGCCAACGAATAAATCCCTCCAATCCATCTCCAATAATTCACAGTCAAAGACTTCCTGTACTTTTGCAGCCTCTTTCTTGAGTTTGAGTTGAATCTGATCAAGAAAAAGGATATCCCCTAAAGATACTACCATTCCATATATTGTAGGAATGGGTCTCAAGTCAGGAAATATAACACTAAGCAAATATAGTGTAATAGGTATCGGTACGGTAATTATAAACTGTACACCGGTAATTAATTTAGCTCTTCCATACAAACTAGATGCTGCAGCCAGATATTCCAAGAATTTGGGCTCGTTCTGCTTCTGCGGTATGCGATTCATAATATGGTTCATCTTCTCTAATCTCCCTAAATATTCTTGAGTCTAATTGCAGCATTTTCTGGGTTTCGGAACCATGTATAATCAGGATAATGGAAATTTCTGGTGTCTGTTTCATTCCATATCATCATCTTACGGAGGTGTTGCATTGTTGGAGATTCATCCCTCACGATGCCGTCTGTAAGTCTCTCGACTTCATCTACCAGATCACGCCCCTCAAAGGTCACTGCTTCTGAAGTCGTCAAAGAAGAGAAACGTACCGCTGCATCGGGAAGGTAAACAAGTCGATCTATGAATATGCGGCAACTGCCTAACCCTAATGGCTTCGCCATGCCTATTTTATGTCTCATTGGGCCATTGAGCACCGGACCGTTATTCCCAATGGTGACCTGAATATCATCTTCCAGTACGAGAGAGTAGACCAGAAGTTTTAATTCGTCCAATTCAAGATTTGTGAATTGGACATCGAATCTGAAATTGTGTTCCGGAGTCAAAGCTTCGATTTTCTGTATTCCGCCATCGCGCATGGCCGCTCGCGCGGCTTGAGGGATTACGGGGACTTGTTCCTTCCCGAGAGGCTGATGGAAATACATTTTTCGGCATAGACAGTCGAATCCATCCGTTTCAGGGTTTTCATAAAAGACCCTATGACGTGTTCCATGATTCATAAGCAAGATCTCAAAAGGAATGACACGCACATCCTTCTCACGGATGAGCGCGTCGCTTATGCTGATTTTTCCTTTATGCATCCTTGCACCCTGCCCTCTTGCCATCATTCCGAACATACGGCACGTGATGCAGAGTGAACGATAATTTCCACACGCTTTATAGGAATCGTCAAGTATCTGATATCTGTCTCCCGGACCTGACGGACTGGTAACCAGACAACCCCCGCCCACGATTTCCGCGAGAGATCGGAGCATCCCTTTAAGGGAACTGCCGGGTATGACGTAACGACCATCCCTTTTTATGAATCTCAAAGATTGGAGAGAAGAATCATTGCCTCTACCCACAAAAATCGACGTAAGATTTTGCAGCGAGCAAGAGATACTCCCACTTCGGCCTGTAAATTTCTCATCGGTTACAGGCGCCTTCCTTTCTACTCTGTTTCTCACCGGGATCATTCTGTAGGGATTCCAGAAGGTTTCACCTTGAGGCATGCTTTTCTCCTTCAATCTCTTTGAGACTGTAGTAGCGACTAAAGCGCCTTATCCCGGAACTGTCCGTCCAGTGTTCAACGACCAGAGCCACCCGGCCGCGAGGAAAGTCCATGCCTGATACCGGATACCGGAAGCGATGCGGCACCTGTTGGGCGATCCATTCATTTTCGAGGTCTCTCCGTTCTCCCCAAAGGACAAGTTCTTCATATTCCGTGGATAAGTCGTTCAATTTCTCGGAGTGATCTATCAGGTCCATGACCGGTGGAGTATATCCCAGGTAAACAGTGCGTAAGCAATCACCTACGCGCCGCCACTTGAATTCACCTTCAGGGTTAAATATACGCCCCTGTTCCGATGCCTGGAGCAATTCTTCATCATACGAATAGAAATCAAAACGTGGTTCATGAGTGGGAGCTAAAAGCATCATCAGAGAATCAAACGGCCAACTCGCATCATGCACCATTCCGACAAACTCGTCTCTAGAGAAATCCTGAGCGCACAGAACCCCGTTCACATTTTTCCTCCTGCGGCCTGTTCAAGGTTTCTCGGCCAGTTGACCTTTCTGATGAACTCAATCAGGTCCCCTACGGCGGGTTCCACGGTTTCCTTCCAGGATGCTGCAATATCATACTTGTGACGTAACCCGTGTACCGTTACATCGGGTAAGCTACCTTTACCTGGGGTCGGTATCTCCGGGAAAATCTCATAAGCTTTCCGCTCATTGTCGTTGCATATCCCGTACAAACCGGTAAGGTGTGGAACATCTCGATTGAAGTAGATAAGGTCGAATTTTCCGATTTCGGCCTTAATCCGTCCAAGGCCACGGCTCTTTCCGGAACCCACCCTTACCAGTCCTTCTTCCATTTCGCGCAGAACAAGAGCAACAAGACCCAATTGCCAGCGTTCGAAATTGCGCAACTCTATAGTTGTCTCAAAGGTCCCGCGTGTGAGCACCTCCAGGTCGTACTTGGCTCGCGGCGCAGCGCCTCCTGTGATTCTGTCGATTGCCACACCATCTCTGGTCTCAAGCAAATGAGGTCCCTGGACATAAGCGTCGGATATCGAGAACCTTCCGGTAAAGCCCAGCGAACCGAAGAGTCGGCATATAGGGCAGGAAAGGCGGTATATCTCTTCAGATGAGAGCTGACGATCTTTCTTCATCTTATCAAAGCGTATTCCACAAGATGTCTGACGCGACTCACCCGGTTGTTCCTTCCCGGGTTCGAGGTAAGGCAGACAGACCGGAACCGGATCAATTCTCAAGCTCCTGCAGATCTTCTCCGCATAGGAACGGATGACGCCTTTGAGTGAACTGCCGGGCATATAAGGTTGGTCCTGTTCGCCGAAGCGATAGGTTCGAACGAATGACATGTTGACGCCCGCTACCGTCGCCTGTCCAGACTTTATGAGCAACGGATCAAGAGGAGTCAGCTTCAACGTGATAAGGGCATGATTGAGGATCTTCTTAAGCATTGGCGCCTCCAGCTTTCTCCAGAACCTTCTCCAGGCAATCTTTCAACAGTGTTTCGGTGGCGGTCATTTTCTTGTGAAGGAGGAATTCCTGAAGCTGACGGGTGTCTGAGTAGTCAACAGATTCCACCATGTATCCGCTTTGCTCCGTCGTTGGATGCTCAAGGCGCACCCAGCCAAGACCTCTCGATGTGAATCCGCCGATGCGAAAGCCCATTTCCCACTCGGCGAGAGCGGCGCCTATAAGGGCCAGCTCATTGTCGTTAGGATTATCGATATCTATGATAATGGAAAAAACCGCGCCGCGAGGAATGACTTCAAAGTTATACTTCGCCTTGGGACGAGCCGTTTCTGAATCGCGATCAATGCATACTCCGTCACGCACCTGAACCGTTCGCGCCCACTCCAGCAATTCTCCGTCGGAGAAAAAGATACGTGAAGCTTTCAAGGGTGATCCGAACAGGTTGCATACGTCGCAGACATTCTTACCCAACCAGTTGAGCTTCAAATCCTCGGATTCGAGGGAATGGAATTGCTCGTAACGTTTCATCTTCTCTTTCGACCTGTCGTCGTAGATTTCCTCGAGTCTGTAGTTTTCGTCGCTAACACATCGCGTTCCGGAAAGTCTGGAGTCTAGAAGGCATGCCGACATGCCGAGGTGAGGAGCTACTCTCTCACAGAGAGATCGAAAATTCCCTTTCAACGTTGATCCCGGGAGAAGGGGAAAACCATCCGAATCTTTCAGCACACCCATATTAGAGGCCAACTCTCCTTCTTTTCCTGAGCCAATATGGAAGGCCGTATCGAAAACCAGATTTCCCGTCACCCTGACCTTTCTGTGGGAACCATTGTAAAGAGTCATGGTGTGCTCCTTAGTGCGTCTGATAAAAGTAGTGAGAGATAAAATGCTCAAAATAAACAGGTAATATGCTTTTCATCACAACCTCGATCTTTGCATTGTTTGCTCTTCTTAGAGATCGCCTCTCCGGCCTTGTAGCGGCTATACTTTCATCAGTCAGGAAACCATTGTCCGAAAGCTGTTTATGCAAAACAAAGCGCAACGAATAGTCCGAATCGCCAGGGTCAGTAAACAGAAGTTCCTTAATGAATTCCCAAAAAGCCTTATTCTCCAGTTTTGTATTCTTGCTGATCTGTTTATTTGTCAGCCTTTCCAATTCTCGTAACCCTCCGGCTTGTATTACGGAAGAAATGGAATGCAGTTGCGCCTTATCTGCAGGTTTGTCAGCCCTTTCCAGAAAGAACTCTACAGCTCTGCATGCTTTCTCACGCACCAATTCATCCTGAAAGAGGAGAAAGGATTCCGTTTTGAGATATTTCTCGATCTGCTGCATAGCTACTTACCTACCTTCCGCCTGTCTCTGAGCGATGCAGTACAGGTAATGAGCAACTACCTGATTAACCCACCCTATGGCCAGTTTCAGCTTGACATCAAGGGTAGCGATTCCACTTTTTTCCCCCATCTCTCCCGCTACCTTTTCGAGTTCTTCCAATTGCCCAAGCAATTCAGGGGCAACAACCATCCATTTTTCTTTACCACGGGGTTCCTTTCCCGCCTGATTCTTGATGAAATTGATGATCTCCGAAAACCGGGTCGTGGATTTGACGATGGACTCTAGACCTCGCACCTGGGCCATCCCAAGGCCTACGCGAGACATCTCTTCACCGGCGACCCGTGTTCGATTGGAGGCGTAAAGCTCTTCCAGGTATTCATCTATAGCCCGTTTTGTCTGGCTATCCAGAACTACTCCAGGTGATGTGCGCAGACTCATTAAATAACCTCCATGACGTGTATCGGATCACAAATGGACACACGCCCAAACCCCTCCTCACGCCTGAGGCCGATGCCGGTCCTGACGAGTTCGGAAAGATGGGCAAAGAGTCCATCGAAATCTTGTCCGCGATATCTGAAGAGAAAGACACTCCCCATGGAAAGCGCCAGATCATCAGGTTTCGGCATTCTCCATACGGTTTGCCATCCACGCAGTATTTGATTGCGAGTTACCTTCAGTACTGGTGTTACGCCGGGAAAATCATGGGAAATATCTAATGTCGGCCGTAGAAACATGTCTACGAGAATTGCGGGCGATTCCAGCTTTACGCAGAAGTAAGTTCCCTCTTCCGGCTCCTCTCCTGCGAGTTTCCCGTATTTTGTCCGAAAGCCGTCATTCCAGCTTTTGATATCGAATACAGGGGTTTGTGCTTCCTCCAGTTCGTCGATTGTGAGTTCAACTTCGCCAAATCCTCTGGTTCGGTCCGCTCCGACGAAGAGATTCTTCTCTCTGATGATCCGGCAAAGGTACTCGTGTTGCTCATCGTCAAGCAGTATATCACCTGTCAGATATTGCCTGTGGTAACCTGAATCATTTTGTCCAAACTGTATCGCCCCATCCTTATGTAAATCGGCTATGGCCTGGGTAGTATAGAAAATTTCAGGGGCTACGGTGCCCGTCAACCGGTCGATGCCGGTATGGCGTCTGTAGAGTATACTTACCTTGCACATCCGAGGGGCGTAAGGGTCTCCGTTCCAATATCCGGAATAGGATTCCAGACGGCTTTCACAGGCTTTTTCCGTCGTGGCGGCGGTGAAAGAACAAACATCGTGACTCTTCCCGAGAGACCTTTTGAGTATTCGTTTTGCCGCCGCGCCTACCAGCCCATCTCTGACTCCATGCCCGTTTTCACTAAGAAATCCCCCTTTGTCTTTGCATGTCAATGCGGTGAGCGGTAGTACCCTCGCCGGACCACCGACTACCCTGGCGGGAAGAAGGTTAGGAAATGCTATCGGCCTGTCCACAAAGAGGGTACGGAAGATTTTGTCCTCAGGTTCCCCCCCATGACGAAAGAAGCTCGCGGCGGCCGCACCGCAGAGCGTGCTTCCCGGAATGTAGTCCAGAGTTTCAGACGCGTTCGCCTGGCGCTTCTTCTGGATAATGACAGGAGCCAGAAGCCCTGCCGTAATACGATACCACCTCCCGGAACCGGCACTACTTCGTTCTTGAATGGACTCACAGTCATTTGGGTTCACGTTCATGCAATAACTCCGTATAGATATCGGGCATCGACAAGTATTCGAATACTACCTCCGGGGTGAACAAAGTATCGTTGTATCGGGCTTCCTTGATGTCTATCGACACCCGTCCGCATCCAATACTCTTATCCCCCCCCAATCGGTCCACGGAAAGAAGACCCGCTATCAGAAGGCAATACGCAAACGGCGGATCTTTTTCGTCGAAACTAATGAGATCACGATGATAACCATCTATCGTGGTTGCAAATTCCAATGACTCGATATACTCCGAGGAAAACAGGCGTCCATGCTTAGCGGTGCCCAACATGCGATACCGGCAAATGCGACTTTGAAACATAGCCTCATTGTGAACCGTGCTTTCCAGCCGGGCATCCCGAAAGAACAGGCATCCTCCTTCATACCGATTCCCGAAGAGCGCATAAATGGGGGAGCGCACATCCTTAAGGGGTAAGAAGGGTTCCTGCCCGGTGCGGTTGATATCGGGATCATGAGGGTCTCCGGAATGAGGGAAATTCATGGTTCTGGAAAACTTCTCGCAACTCTCCCTAACCACACCACGCAAAGTGCTTGCGGGGATAAAAGGCTGCCTCATGGAATCCCTCTGGACGGCCCTGTTGGCTGTCAATCCCCCCTCCCCGGAACCACAATGCCACCTTGACTGAAACGTAATGCCTATCTTGAGACGTATGGTATGCATATCGCTCTACCTTTCCTGGAGTGCAATGAATTCGGTAAGCTCCACCAGGTCCATCACCACTGTATTCCACACTTCCTCCTCATCTTTCCCGTTCTCCACTCGTGCAGGGTCGGGAGGAGCCCACGGGATCAGGTCGTGTGCGCACCTGAAGCGCGCAAGGGCATCCCACAGCAGATGCCTTTTCGCCATATCGGTTCGAGTGTATATCTTCAAGCATTCCAGGGTTCCCCCGAGCATTCCCAGCAGAGGAGCATTTTCAAGACGTTTCAACCTGTTGTGTGGAATTCCGGAATTGGCCAACTTCCGGGCGTGATGGAGCAAATCCGTGGCGTCCTTGAGAGAATACGGCTTCTGATAGAGACAAAGACGCTTTCCTTTCGTCCCGGAAAGCTGCAGATGCATTGCCCGACTATCCTCGACCGAGAGTTGGTTGAAATACGAAGTGAGGTGATAATCTATATAAGTGGGTTTATAGAATCCCTGCGCTTCCGGGTCTTTCGAACCGGCCATTTTTGCAGACTTGAGCAACTCGCCCGCCTGTCGGAACATTATGGAGAAGGGAGTATGGCTCTTTCCGTAGGCGATTCCGAACGATAGTGTAAGTCCTCGACCCTCGAGAACTCGAGCAAAATAGGAGTCCTGATGAAACCTTTCCCGTGTCTTTCGGGTAAATCTTTCGGCTATGTCTATTACAAAGGGAAGAGCGTTATCCGCACTCATGAATAGCAGCAAATCATCCCCTCCCAAAAGCAGGATATCGCAGGGCACTGTTTTCTTCGAAACTTCAGCGGCACTAACCGGTCGGCAGTTCGTGTAAATGGCTTCATAACAGGCTTCACGGATTGATTCGTCAATGTGCAGAGAAAAGGATCGAAAGCGTTCGGTATCGTCTATTGACCTGAGCAACTTCGTCATATTGTTTCCGTCGGCATACACAAGCGCCGTATAACCTGCCTTGGCCTTACATAGTTTCCCTATCTCTTCGAAATCTTTGGGACTTGAATCAAAGCCATCCGGAATATCCCATTTGATCCTCCGAAGATATCCGTTCATCTCATTCCATAATCTTCTCTTCCGTCCGTGCTTCACCTTCTGACGACAGATCTTGCATAAAATTCGATCATTGAAAAGATCAACACCTTCATGCTCACCGGTATTCCCAGGCGCAATTTCTCGCCGAAGCATACCGGAGCAGCTCTCACATTCCTGGATGTATCCGGCATGTAGAGGCAAAAACCGTAAGAAGGAGTCTTCCTGCTGATCCTTCTCAAGATCGATATTCGCCGCTTCCAGCGCTTCTTTGTAATTGTTACCGCCAAGTTCGGATATTCCGCAGTGGAGCCATAGCCCTCCCTTTGATTCTTTGTGGAAGTAGCTTTTCAGATTCCTGATTGCTTCCTCCAGATTCTTGAGAGTTGCGCGAATAAGGAATTGGCCCTCGCCTCCGCCGGCAAAGATACATTCAATATCGCCTTCTTCGAAAGCGCTTGTCTCCTTGAGACAATCCCTCAAATAGCGAGCAGTTTCAACCCGATTCAATAAATCCAGGAGCCCGCTGGCGCCTCTGATCTCCACTAAACGGTCTGTTCCGTATACATATCCATCGATGTCGGGTACGGACATAACCACCAGGTAGGTCTTCTTGCTATGCATCCCATATCTCCGCAAGCAATGAACTTCTACGAAATGTTATTCAAATCAACCTGATACATTCAATATAAAGAAATGAATACGCTTAACATCCGCACCTACGAGTATAGTCACGGCAGGGCCGCTAATCTGAAACTCTTACGCGGACAGGATGCTCTGTAAGGTAAAAGCATCAAACATACCACAAACCGAGCTTGGGTATCGTGAATCTTCACCTCCAAACCATGCTCTATATATCGAAAATATCTATTATACCCCCACATTGAGCAATGATGCAATTTGATCATGTACTATATAGCATCTGTTGGGTGAATATGCAACCGTATTCGAGGTGATTTGGGTTATTGCATTCATTCACTATTGGCGCAGTAACAACAAGATTATGGCAAATCAAACACATAGGCATGATGGATCAAATCGCTCCATGCGCGATCAGCATATCCCACATTCAGTTACACCTGAAAGCAGCGCACATCCGTCACATTGGCATGTCTCAATGTCGTGTGGAGCAATTTGAGTATGTGCAGGTTCTTACGGGAGTACTATTGGACGAAATTCACTAAGGAGGACCTCAACGAGGGCGTTCATTGTGCTCCCGGTAGGTGCTTTGCCGATCGGTCAACATGCTAAGCGCCGATTCCCATTCCAGCCGGCCATATTCTTCGACGGCGGTGGTTCGACCACGCAAGCCCTCCGTAAAGGTACAGAATATCCGCGGAATGTTAGCGCTCGAATCTGCGGATACGGCGCTGGTAATAAGCAATCTTATTCCGAACAGCCGAGGACCAGGGCAAATTCCCAGATGGCTTCCTCCACAGTCGAAAATCTTTGCCTGGCTACCAGGGTCTCGGCCACGCGGTCCAATATGTCTTTGGGTGATGAATTGATGGCATGATGCATTCTCCCTGCTTCCTCTATCCGCCATCCGTCTTCCGGTCGTATCCAGGTTTCCTTCGAAGCTGCCCGTTCGTTCATCCGTCTTGTGCGTGAAGCTCCCTCCAGAAAGGGGTGTCGATCATTTCGTAGGATGTCAGAGCTTCATCCAAAAACAGGGCATGGTTCAAAATAGGGTAACACTCCAGGGTCGCCCCCGCGAAGGCGGGGGTTGGGAAACCTCGAGAAGCCTGGATTCCCGATTGCGCGGGAATGACGATGAGTCCTCTCGAATGTTACCTCAAACACATTGTTTATGAACCATGCCAAAAATATGCTTGTTGATCCGCTGCCGCGAATCTTTGCTGCATGTCGGCCTTCATTTCCTGGAACCCTTCGCCGAATTCCAGGGAAAGCCTTTCACTGTCCGGCCCTATCGCATAACTGGAGCTTTATGTTTTTGACGGGTTGGCGGGGGTCTCTCTCGGGGACAAAAATAAAGAAACGACAAATAAAGCTGATACCGAAAATCCGGGAGAAAGACCCGGCGATCGATCCCATATCCAGTTTCAGTATTCTGCGCGAGGTATTGAAGCCACTGGAGAACGTTTAGCTCCAGGGAATAGTCTGCCCGGGGCCTCACATACTTCCCGGCCGCTATGCACCCATTGGTCCGATCAATGTGCTCGATGTCTTCGTCGTTTTGGGGAAAGTCGCAACGCGCTATCGCTTTTCCAATCTGATATCCGTGCTTGCAGTCAGGGCGCTCCTCCCTGGGCATGCCCGCATACCGAAGCCCCCTGGTCCAACTCGATTCCTCGCATGCTTGCTGCACGAAGGACAGACAGCACGCCGTTGAGAAAGGCGGGGAAATCTTACGGAAGGGATCTGTCCGACCTACGACTTCCGGCCTACGACTTCCGTCTCCGTACTCTCCGTGGTTTTCACGCCACACCCACGAAGTGGTCCAGCCTCTGTCCGGTTGTGGTTTTCACGCCACACCACCACCCACGAAAGGTCATATCTTTGGAACTTCCAATTCACAACGCGCAACACGTAACCCGCAACTCGCAACGCGAAGGCAACCCGCAACCCGGAGGCCCCCCCCCGCGCAACGCTCTAACCCAAAACCAAAACCTACGCGGCCGGGCTCACGCGCCTGTGAAACATGACGAAGTAGGACAGCGGCACGCTGAGCGCTCCCAAGACCCAGGCGTAGCGCGGAAGGCTCACTCCCCCTTCGACCGCGCTCCACACGCCGAAGGCGAAGAAAATGACCGCGGCCCCGATCTTGATCGCCTTCTCCGGAAGCCGCGCCCCGAGGGCCTTCCCCACAAGGATGGCCAGCCCGTCCGAGAGGACCATTCCGACCGTCGAGCCCAGCCATACCGGCGTGAAGGAGCAACTGGTCCCCAGGGTAACCGTGCAGAGCATCGTCTTGTCCCCCAGTTCCGCCAGGAAGAATACGACAAAAACGATGAAGAAGGGGTGGACCTTCCTCTTCAAGCGGCACTCCTCGTCGTCTTCCAGGCAGTCGCCCCGCAACGTCCAGAACCCGAAGAAGATGAAGGCCAGCCCCGCGATGAACTTGATCCAGTCCTGCGGCAGGAGGGTTCCGGCAAAGGTCCCCAGGGCCGCCGAAAACAGGTGGACCAGGAGCGTTGCGGCGGCTATCCCGGCAAGCACCACGCGAGCGTTATAGCGGGTGGCCAGGGTCAGTGAAACCAGTTGCGTTTTGTCTCCAAGTTCCGCAATGAAAACCATGATCAAGGACAGCCAGAAGTCCTGCATCATACGTGTATCTCCTTCAAACGGTTAAAAAAAAGACCTTTGCACGCACGTATGTGCATGCAAAGGTCTCGCCGGGCTCTCAAAAGCATCAATTCCTGTCGCCTGTTCGTGTAAGCCGGTAGAGCCAGGCCGCGGGCCAGTATGTTGACTCTACCCTTATCAGCTACTCCCCTGTTGCGTACTCATAGATAGCATAATTATCGGCCCCCATCAAGACGGACACGAACAAACGGATGCGTCCCCGGACTGAAGACCCGCCCCGTTCCGCCGGGAACGCCTGCCGCCGGAACGGCGCCGGACTGCATTTCTCGAACCCCGGCGCGCGGGCTGGTTCCGTAGAACGAAGGGATGATTAACATATGGAGTTACGGGCGCCCGATGCGCTACCCATTCGCATTCCCAACCCACGAAAAGCTTAGGGCTCCAGGCGACACGCGGAAAAATGGCTTACGGTTTCCGAAAGGGTGATTTATCATGGAAACTGGACATGAAACGGTTTACTATTTTTCGAAATAGTCTTAGATTGGCGTATAGTGAACACAACCGACAGATACCCCCGCCAACTCCCATGAATAGGGGTGCGGGTATTTGCCGGCGACTGTTCCAAATGTGGATTAAACTATTGATGCGCAATACTTATTCTGTTATCTGCTTCAGGGCATTGCGGAGGGCCCATGCAACCGATTGCGGACGGAGGAGCGCTTTCACCCTGGGAGCCGGGGGTTTTCTCCCTGGTCATCTACACGGTTCTTGTCGTCGTTTTCACCGCGTCTCAGCTTTTCCTCGCGGCGTGGCTCGGCGAGAAGAAGCCCAGCCCCGAGAAAGCACGCCCCTATGAGAGCGGCATTATCCCGACCGGGACAGCTCGATTTCGCTATCCCGTTCCTTTCTACCTCATAGCCATTTTCTTCCTGATCTTCGACGTGGAGGGCGCCTACATCCTTACCTGGGCCGTCGTCTACAAAGACGTCGGCTGGCCCGGATGGACGCAGATGACCTTCTTTATCGTTTTGCTGCTGGTTGGACTTGCCTACATCTGGAAACATGGAGGGCTCGATTGGAGGACCTTAGTCAAGGCACGGTAACGGTGAACGAACGCTGGCTCGGAACGGCGGACGCCGTGATCAACTGGTCTCGCAAATACAGCTTGTGGCCGTTGTTCTTCGGGCTTTCCTGCTGCTTCGTCGAAGAGGCCACCGCTTTCACCTCCCGCTACGACATGGCCCGCTTCGGAGCCGAGGTGCTTCGCCCCTCTCCCCGCCAGGCGGACCTGCTGATCGTCTCCGGGACGGTATTCAAGAAGATCGCCCCGGTCGTGCTTCGCCTCTACGAACAGATGGCGGAACCCAAGTGGGTCATATCCATGGGGTCGTGCTCCAACAGCGGCGGGATGTACGATGTCTACAGCGTCGTCCAGGGGGTGAACCAGATCCTGCCGGTGGATGTCTACATTCCCGGGTGCCCGCCGCGCCCGGAAGCGGTCCTCGAGGGCCTCGTGATTTTGCAGGAAAAGATTGTGGCCACCGAAAAGCCGACCCGCAGAATCTTTCACCTCGGCGGCGGAAGCCAGGGGACTGAACGCGAACTGCTCGTGGACAGGCGCACCAAAACGAGGGACGGCCGCGGACCCGGCTACGAAGGAATCCCCCTTCGCGGCACATCGGTCACCCCTCCCGATTTCTGGGGAAGCCGCTCCGATATCATGTGGGTTCCTCCCGCGCGCCGGATCGAACTGACGAGCGCCGACCAGTCGCTCGCCGCCGTCATGAAGGAACGTTTCGGCAATGCGGTGTGGCAGGAGCCTCACACGTCGGACAACTTGTCGTTCTACGTCGATGAGGGCCGCCTCAAGGATGTCCTGCGCTTCCTCAAGAAGGAAGCCCGGCCGCGGTTCCAGCGCATGGACGATCTCACCGCGATCGATGAATCCGCCCGAAGGGACCGGGCCGACCATCCCGTGTGGTCGAGCAGCACGCTCGAAGGAAGTCCCGACGCAGGCGGACTGAACACGGCGATGCCCGAATACCTTAGGAAATATCCCGACTTCACCATGGTCTATCACCTCCTCTCCTACGATTCCGCGAGCCGGTTGCGGCTCAAGGTGGGGCTCGAGGGGGAGTATCCCGCCACGAACACGATCACCGACATCTGGCCCGCCGCGAACTGGTACGAACGCGAAGTCTACGATATGTTCGGCATCCGCTTCGAGGGGCACCCGAACCTTCGGCGCATCCTCATGCCGCACGACTGGGAGGGGCACCCCTTGAGGAAGAGCTATCCCGGCAGGGCCACGCAGATGCCTCCGTACACCGTCGAGGACGCCCGCACGCGGCAGCCCCTCGATGCTGCGACGGTCATGGCCGAAGACCGCAAGCGGAAGATCACCAGGGAGGAGTTTTTCCTCAACGTGGGACCGCACCACGTGAGCACCCACGGCCTGCTGCGGGTCATCGTGGCGCTCAGGGGCGAGGAAATCACCGATCTCGACCTGGAGATCGGGTACCACCACCGGGGGCCGGAAAAGATCGCCGAACGGCAAACCTGGCACCAGTTCATCCCGTACACCGACCGGAACGACTACCTGGCGGGCTGTTCCGTGGAACTCCCCTATTGCCTGTCCGTCGAGGCCCTGGCCGGAATACGGGTCCCCGAGCGGGCTCAGGCCATCCGGGTGATGCTGAGCGAACTCTACCGCCTGAGCAACCATCTCGTCTGGTTTTCGACGTTCGCCCACGACCTGGGGGCGATGGCTCCGAACTTCTACTGCTTCGACGTACGGGAGCAGATCCTCGACATTATCGAACTGATCACCGGCGGAAGGCTGCACCCCGAATGGTTCCGCATCGGGGGCGTCGCGCTCGATCTGCCCGACGGCTGGAAGGAAGGGATAGACGCGCTCGTAAAGATATTTCCGAAGCGGTTGAGCGAATACGAGCGGCTGATCACGAAGAACCCCATCTTCAAGGCCAGAACGGAAGGGATCGGGCATATTTCTCTCGATCAGGCCATCGATTGGGGAATTTCCGGTCCCAACCTGCGAGCCTGCGGCCTGGAATGGGACCTGCGGAAGAAAATCCCCTACTCCGGGTATGAAAATTACGACTTCGAGGTCCCGACGGCCAAAGGCGGCGACTGCTACGCCCGGTACCTGGTGAGAGTCGAGGAGATGCGGCAAAGCATCCGGATCATCGAGCAGGCTGCCGCGAACATGCCGCCGGGGAGCCACATAAGCGACGATTACCGCTTTGTGGTCCCGCCGCGCAAAGAGATGCTGACGGCCATCGAGACGCTCATCAACCACTTCATCAACGTGACCCGCGGACAGAAGATCCCCAAAGGCGAAGCCTATGTGGGATGCGAGGTCCCGCGGGGCGAGCACGGCTACTACGTCGTGAGCGACGGTCTCGGGTTCCCGTACCGGGTTCGCATCATAACGCCAGGGTTCGCCAACGTGCAGACGCTACCCTTGATGTCCATCGGCGAGAGCATCGCGGACCTCATCTCGGTCATCGGGTCGATCGACATCATCCTGCCCGATATTGACCGGTAGCAGCGGGAACGATGGATTAACGCGAGGGTGGGACGCGTTGCGTGCTTCGGGTTGCGGGTTGACTTCGGGTTGCGAGTTGCCTTCGGGTTGCGGGTTGCGGGTTACGTGTTGCGCGTTGTGAATTGGAGGTTCCAAAGATATGACCTTTCGTGGGTGGTGGTGTGGCGTGAAAACCACAACCGGACAGAGGCTGGACCACTTCGTGGGTGTGGCGTGAAAACCACGGAGAGTACGGAAAACGGAGGTCGGAGATCGGATAGGTCCTTTCCGACCTCCGCCTTCCGATCTCCGCTTTGCGCTTTCCGTCGAGCGCTGAAACTTGAAACTCATACGACTGGTGAAAGAATATGCTGATCTGGACGGCAGGGTTCCTCTTACTGATGGTCAAATTAACGGCTGTGCTGCTGTTTTTGCTGCTGGTGGCCGCCTACCTGGTGTGGGTGGAGCGCAAATTCCTGGCGCGGCTTCAGATTCGCTACGGTCCCAATCGCGCGGGAAAATACGGCCTGCTGCAGCCCATCGCCGATGTGGTCAAGATGCTCGCCAAGGAGGACACCGTCCCGGACGGCGCCGACAAGGCATTTTTCCTCATAGCGCCGGCGGTGGTCGCGGTCTCGGCCTTTCTGATCTTTGCCGTGGTGCCCCTGGGCAAGGACATCGTCCTGTGGGGCAGGACGATCCCGATGGTCGTAAGCGACCTCAACGTGGGACTTCTCTTCGTCTTCGCCATGTCGTCGCTCGGCGTCTACGGCGTCGCCCTCGGTGGCTGGGCTTCCAACTCCAAGTACGGACTGCTGGGGGGCATACGCGGCGCGGCCCAGATGATCAGCTACGAACTGTCCTTCGGACTCTCGCTCGTCCCCATCGTCATGCTCGCCGGCTCCTTCAGCATAGTCGACATCATCCAGGCCCAGGAACGCTACCCCTTCATCCTCGTGCAGCCTCTCGCGTTCGTGATCTTCATCATCAGCGCCATGGCGGAAACCAAGCGCATCCCCTTCGACCTTCCCGAAGCGGAAAACGAAATCGTGGCCGGTTACCACACCGAATACAGCGGCATGCGGTTCGGCCTGTTCTTCCTCGGGGAGTACGTGAACATGATGGTCTTCGGGGGACTCGTGGCGGTGCTTTTCCTGGGAGGCTGGCGCGGTCCACTGTTTCCGCCGTTCGTGTGGCTCATGATCAAGATCGTCCTCGTGGCGCTCATCATGATCTGGGTGCGTGGAACGCTCCCGCGCCTCAGGTACGACCAACTGATGACGTTGGGGTGGAAGGTGCTGGTTCCGCTGTCGCTCATAAATATTATCGTAACGGCCGGCTTCGGGCTGCTGTAGCCGTCTGTATGAAGAGGGGAGATAGAAGGTAATGGAATCGGTCGTGGATGCGGTAAAGGCGTTGGCGGCGGGATTTGCCGAAACGTTTGTTCACCTGTTTCGAAAACCGATCACGGAGCAATACCCTGAGTACAAGCGGACTTTGCCGATCCGTACGCGGGGGAGGATCATCCTGACGCGGGACCCCGACGGCAAGGAGCGTTGCGTGGCCTGCTTCCTGTGTTCGGCTGTCTGCCCCGTGACGTGCATCTCCATGGAAGCCGCCGAGAAGGAGGACGGACGCCGTTACGCCCCCTGGTTCAGGATCAATTTCGCCCGGTGCATCTACTGCGGTCTTTGCGAGGAGGCCTGTCCGACCTCCGCGATCCAGTTAACGCCCGACTTCGAGTTTTCCAAGACGGATATCCTGCACATGATCTATGAAAAGGAGGACCTCCTGGTGGACCACCAGGGGAAGGACAAGGAATACAATTTCTACAAGTATGCGGGCATCGTTACCGACGCCGGAGGCAGGGGCGAACACGTCGGCGAGGACAAGCCGGTGAACGTGAGGAGCAACCTACCGTAGGGACCGGGCTTGGACAGAATTGACGGAATGATCGGGATTGACGGGACGGGGAGTCGACCAAACGTGAAAGTATCCTGTTAATCCTGTCCAAAGAGTAATCAACAGCCTGGCTGTCTTTTCCCTTTTTTTGCGAGTTTGTCATGACAATTTACGGAATCATCTTTTATGTCGTAGCGGCGGTGATCGTGGGATCGACGGCCATGGCCGTCACGCGGCGCAACCTGGTGCACGCGGTGGTCTACCTGATCATCTCCTATTTCGGTACCGCGCTGCTGTTCTACCTCTTCGGGGCCCCCCTGCTGGCGGCCCTCGAGGTGATCATCTACGCGGGGGCGATCATGGTGCTCTTCCTGTTCGTCGTGATGATGATCCGGGTGGAATCGACCGAGGAAGTCATGTTCCCCCTGGCGCAGTGGATTCCCGCCGCCGTGTTCGGAGGGATCTACCTGGTGGTCGGCATCATGATGATTTTCAAGACGCCCGAAACCGGAGCGCCCCTGAATCTGCTCATGGCGGCCCCCAGGGAGTTCGCCCTGTACGTTTTCCAGCACCACTGGTTCACCATCGAAGTGGTGTCGTTGCTGCTCCTCGTAGCCCTCATCGGCGCCATGCAGGTGGGAAGGCGCGGAAGCAAAGAAGAAACCGGGGATGAATTATGACGACGATCGTACCGTTTAGCCATGTTCTCGTGCTGGCCGCGGTCCTGTTCCTGCTCGGCATGGTCTGTGCGGTGGCTCGCCGCAACCTGATCATGATCGTGCTCGGGATCGAAATCATGCTCAACGCCGCGTCCATCGCTTTTGTCGGAGGCGCTTTGCGCTGGCAGAACCTGGAGGGCCAGGTCATCGTGCTCTTTGTCCTGGCGGTGGCCGCGACCGAGGTTTCCGTGGGGCTGGCGATCATCGTCTACGCGTTCCAGCGCACTAAGTCCTTCGACCCGAACACGTTCAACCTGTTGAAGTAGGGCCGGAAGAGAAGAAAAGTCTGTTCCGTGAGGTGAAAGGATAGAGATGAGCCAATACGCGACCCTTATGGCGGTCATACCGGTAACCTTGCTGCCCCTTGTCGCCTTTATGCTGATCGCCCTCTTTACGCGATCGAAGCCGGAGCTTTCCTCGCGGCTGTCCATCGGCGCGGTTGCGATATGTTTCGGGCTGTCCGTCATCCTTCTCCTGTTGCACCGCAACATGGCGGAGCCGGTCGAGTTCACCGTGCGGTGGGTGGTTTCGGGCGCCGTGTCGATTCCGTTCGGCTTTCTGCTCGACCCGCTGAGCCTCCTGATGCTGGCTATCGTGGCGGGCATAAGCCTTCTCGTCCAGGTCTATTCGCTGGGCTACATGGCGGACGACCCCGGCTTTTCGCGCTACTACGCGTTCATGTCGCTCTTCGCCTGGGCCATGATGAATCTTACCGTCGCCCACACCATCATCCAGCTCTATATCTTCTGGGAACTGGTGGGGCTGGCGTCGTACCTGCTCATCGGCTTCTGGTACGAGAAGTGGAGCGCATCGCAGGCGGGCAAGAAGGCTTTCGTGATGACCCGTACGGGGGACGTGGCGTTTTTCCTGGGCATCCTGGTCGTGCTGCTGCACATGGGGAGCTTCAGCATAACGGAGCTGAACGGTCCCATGGCGGCGGAAAAGATGTCGCCCGCCGTCCTCACCATCTCGGCCCTGCTGATTTTCGGCGGGATCGTCGGCAAGAGCGCCCAGTTCCCGCTGCTCACGTGGCTTCCCGACGCCATGGAAGGTCCGACGCCGGTGAGCGCGTTGCTCCATTCGGCCACCATGGTGGCGGCGGGTGTCTACCTCTTTGCGCGGCTCTTCCCGTTCTTCAGCCAGTCCGCGTTCGCCGTGAACGTCTTTCTCACGATCGGAACCGCGAGCATGCTCCTGGCTTCCACGATGGCGATGGTAAGCCGGGACATCAAGAGGGTCTGGGCCTATTCGACCATCAGCCAGCTCGGATTCATGATCATGGCCCTGGCGGCCGGGGGGTATTTCGCGGGCGTTTTCCACCTGACCACGCACGCCGCGTTCAAGGCGCTGCTCTTCCTGTGCTCGGGCGTGCTCATACACGAATACCGGACGAACGACATCTACGAACTGGGAGCGATGGGAAGCAGGCGACACCTGGTCCCGGCAGCCTGCATCATCATCGCGGCGGCGGCGCTCGCGGGCATCCCTCCTCTTTCCGGGTACTACAGCAAAGAGGCGATCATGGGAAGGCTGGCCGGTTCCTCCAATCCCTTCTGGGTCCTGTGGGCGCTCGTGGGGGTTTTCCTGACGGCTTACTACTCGTTCCGGGTCATCTTCGTGGTTTTTCTTTCGCCGACGGGCGCGGCGGTCCCCCCGCAGGCGCCGGCGACGGCGCATTCGCGCGACGCCGGAGGACCCGGCGCGGCGAGTTCCTCCGGTCCGGCCGGGCAGCCGGGGCATGCAGGGCATGACGGAGGCCACGCAGGCCGCCATGACGCTCGACACCGCAAGCTCTACGGGTTCATGACCCAACCCCTGATCGTCCTTGCCGCCGTAACGGTGCTGTTCGGCCTCCTGGAAGGACCTCTGCGCGAATTCCTGCTCGGCAAGGCGGCTTCCCTGGAGCCTCACGGAGGTTCCACGGCGGCGTTCGCGCATATCATGGCCCTCACCCTGGCCCTTGCCGGAGTGCTGACCGCCTGGGTCGAGTTCGGCAGGAAAGGCGCTTCCCGGATCGGTTTCGTGGAGCGGATTCCGACCCTCTACAATCTCTTCGCCGAGAGGTGGTATCTCGACCACTTCTACCGGGCGTTCGTCGACCGGGTCATCGACAGCGGGCTTTCGCGGATGAGCTACGAAAACGACAACAAGGTGATCGACGGGGCCGTCGACGGAATGGGCAGGGGCGCCGTCGAGGGCGGCCGCCTGATGGCCGTTTTGAACGGGGGCATGATCCAGTACCGGTTGCTGGCGACCTTCGTGGTGGTGGTCCTCCTGTCCCTCTATTTCTTCTTTTAAAGGTGCCGACCTATGCAGATAACGTATGCCGGGTTCCCTTATCTTTCCGCCATTCTTCTGAGTTGTCTCGCGGGGCTGCTGGTGATCGTGTTCACTCCGGAGGACCGCAAGGCGCTCATCAGGCAGGTGAGCGCGATTTCTTCCGGCGTCACCCTGGTCCTGTCGGCGTATCTCTTCCTCGCGTACGACAAGAACGTCGGGGGGTTGCAGTTCGCGGAACGGCTCACGTGGATTCCGCAGTTGGGCATCCAGTACTTCAACGCGGTGGACGGCTTCAGCCTGCCCAATCTGCTGCTCACGGGGATCGTGTTCTTCACGGGCGTGCTCACGATGTGGGAACTCGAGACGCGGGTCAAGGAATTCTACGCCCTCTACTTCCTGATGGTGCTCGGGGTGTTCGGCCTCTTCATGAGCATGGACCTGTTCTTCATCTTCGTATGGTACGACGTATCGCTCTTCCCGATGTACCTGCTGATCGCGGTCTGGGGCACGACGCGCAAGGAATACGGGGCGATGAAGCTCACGCTCTACCTGCTGGCGGGGAGCGCCCTGATCCTGCCGGCCATTATCTACCTGTTCATGAAATCGGGCGTGCATACGTTCGACATGGTAGCGCTCATGCAGCCGGGAACGTTTACGGCCGCGGACCAGAAGTTCGCTTTCATCCTTCTCTTCCTGGGGTTCGGCATCCTGGCGGGCGTGTGGCCGTTCCATACCTGGTCGCCGGTGGGGCACGTGGCGGCGCCGCACGCGGTGAGCATGGTGCATGCGGGGGTGCTGATGAAGATCGGGGCCTTCGGCGTGCTGAGAGTGGCCATCATGATCTGCCCCGAAGGGTGGCAGTACTGGGCGCAACTCATGGCGCTGCTGGCGGCGGTGGGAATCATCTACGGCGCTCTGGTGGGCTTGAGGCAGGTGGACCTCAAGTACGTGATCGGCTATTCGAGCGTATCGCACATGGGCGTGGTGGGCCTCGGGCTTTCGACGGTGACCGCGGAAGGGCTCGACGGCGCCGTCTTCCAGATGTTCGCCCACGGGGTGATGACGGCGCTTCTCTTCTCGTCGGTCGGCTACATCTACGACCGGACGCACACGAAGATGGTTCCGGAACTGGGCGGGCTCAGCCGGACCATGCCGGTGGCGTCGTCCTACTTCATCCTGGCGGCGCTGGCGAGCATCGGTTTGCCGGGGCTGGCGAATTTCTGGGGAGAGCTGATGGTCTTCATCGCGGCTTTCAAGGTCTACCCGGTGCGCGGCGTGATCGCCGTGCTCGCGCTGGTGGTGACGGCGCTCTTCATGCTGCGCGTGGTGCAGCAGACCTTCTATGGTCCCGCGAACGAGCGGTTCGCGGGGCTCCCCGACATGCCGTTCAATCTCGGCATACCCCGCATGATACTGGCTGCGGTCCTGGTGGTTTTGGGGCTCTTCCCGTCGTTTCTGTTTGACATGATTCGCACTGCATCGATTCCCTTCATGAATGGATTGCCGAAATGAAATGGATGATTGCCGGTCCCGAGATGTTTTACCTTGCAGCAGCTCTGTTTTTTCTGACCCTGTCCATGGTGGCGCGGGGGGCGCGATACGTCCCCGCGAGGGCGTACCCGGCGGGGGCGGCCGCGGGCGGAGCCGATGCCGATTTCGGCGATGCCGGTTCGACGAGGCGCGACCACTTCGCGGCGCTCCTGCTCGCGGCCGTCGGAACGGCGGTGTGCCTGGCGACGGCAGGGGCGGACGGCTTTCTGTTCATCAAGGCGTACCGCGTCGATTTCTTCTCGCAGCTGTTCAAGGTGATCCTGTCGGCGGGGCTCTTCCTGGTGATCTGCCTTTGCGGTGAAATCAGGGACATCGGCGAGCGCAACCGGCACGACTTCTACTGCCTGCTTTTCACCTGCACGCTGGCGATGATGCTGCTGGTGAGCGCGGACCACATCGTGAGCATTTTCATATCCCTGGAGGTGTCGAGCTACTCGCTTTACATCCTGGTGGCGCTGCGGCGCAACCGCGATTTCGGCCTGGAGGCGGGCCTCAAGTACTTCCTGGTGGGGACGTTCGCCTCGGGGGTGATGCTCTTCGGGCTGGCGCTGCTCTACGCCACTGCCCAGGCCACGTACCTGAGCGACGTCATGACGGTGCTTCCGGAGAAGATCGGGCAGCCTGCGGTGGTGCTGGGTCTCGTACTCACGCTGGGCGGATTTTTCTTCAAGCTCGCGATTTTTCCGTTCCACTTCTGGGCCCCGGATGTCTACCAGGGGGCGGTGAACCAGGTCGCGGCCTACATCGCAACGGCGTCCAAGGTGGCGGCGATTGCCGTGGTCATCCGGATCATGGCTTCGGCGGGCCAGGGGAGCCCTTATCTCATCCACGTGCTGGTGGTGCTCGCGATCGTTTCGATGACGGTCGGGAACCTTGCGGCCATCGTCCAGAACGATTTGAAGCGGCTGCTGGCGTTCTCCACGGTTGCCCAGTCGGGCTACGTGCTGGTCGGCATCCTCTCCATGAACCAGGCGGGGTACACCGGGGCCGTCTTCTACGCCCTGGCCCTGCTGCTGATGAAGTACACGGCCTTCCTGGTAGTCGTGAAGGTGGGCTACGACGGACGCAACGTCCGGATAAACGAACTGGCCGGGCTGCACAGGCGGTCGCCGATCCTCGCCCTGGCGCTCATGGTCTCTCTTTTCAGCCTCGCGGGCATCCCGCCGACGGTCGGCTTCACTGGCAAATTCCTGCTCTTCGTGGCCGCGATAGAGAAGGGTTACTTCACGTTGGTGCTGATCGCCATGATCAACGTGGTGATCTCGCTCTACTACTACCTGCTGGTGATCAAAGCCGCCTACCTGCTGGAACCGGAAGTCGAGCCCCCCGCCCTGAACGTCTCTCCGCAGATGAAGCTCCTCGCGACATCGCTGATCGCGCTCATCATCATCGCCGGCTTCTTCCCCTCCTACTTCATCGAAGCGGCCCAAACTGCCGCGAGGGTGATAACCAGAGGGTAAGGGCATTGGGAAATGGGAACTGCGGAGATATATGGCGCGGAAGCAGGACTTTATGTTTTGCGATCTGATGGGGAAGCCAAATGCAGGCCGGCATGAACATTTTCCATTTTAGGAAACCTATTACAAATTGAACTGTATTACAATCTGATTTCTCAAGAAACATTTATTAATAACCTCCGTTCACGCAGTGGAGGCACGTGTATCCTGAGTACGTTGATACGATAGAAGAGGTCGGCCCTGAAAGCCCCCGAGGCCACCATGCTTTCCAGTTGCCGGTTAGTAGCTGCGATGATCCGGATATCCGTTCGGATCGTTCCGTTTCCTCCGAGCCTCTCGAACTCCTTCTTCTCGATAACCCGCAAAAGCTTCGCCTGAAGCGTAAGCGGCAGTTCCGCGATTTCGTCCAGAAAGACCGTTCCTCCGTTGCTCCATCCTGGATCGCCTTCACCGCCGGTTCCACCTCCGCCTTACGGCTGGTGACGATTACATCCGTGTACGTCGCTACTGCCTGGATTTTTTTGAGTAAATCACACAAACCCAGGTCAGGTGGATCGATTTCGAGAATAACGATATCGAAATTCTCCCTCTTGAGGCGCCGAAGCATGCTTCTATAACCTGATGCGCCCACCACCTCGCAGGACCTGGAAAGGACCTTGCGAATAAATACCTTCCATGCATCATCGCTTTCCGTCTCAAGAACCCTGATCATCATTTCCCCTCCCGGATCATGCGGCGCATGATCCCGGCGATGCAACCGGCCGGCGGAGTTCACCTTCCAACCGCTCTCCCCGGAGATGCGGATCGATCTCATCGCTACAGCATAGAGAGCTTCGAGTGTACATAAAAAAATAATGGTTATTGAAGTATTTTACGCAAGGCAACCGGGTAATTTGCGGTGGTGGCGACAAAGGCTGGATGCGAATTGCCATTCCTTCCATCCGGCCATTGCTGTTCGATACTTCTGATAGTACAATTAGACGTACTACAGGAGGTGCAATATGGAAAAATTACTGAAGATCATCCCGGTGAGCGATTTGCGACAGGATGCCGCCGGAGTTCTGAAGCGGGTCAAGGATTCGGGGGAACCTCTCATCATCACCCAAAGGGGACGTGCGGCAGCCGTTATGCTCAGTATCGATGCTTATGAACGTGTGGAGCATGACAAGGAGCTGTTGCGTCTCCTGGCAAGAGGAGAAAAAGAGATAGAGGCGGGCAAGGGACATGATTTGGATTCTGTCCTGGCCGAGGCTGATTCACTTCTCGCGGATGAACCGTCTTGAGGGTCTGCTTTACTCCCTCCGCCAGAGTTCAGTTCCTGTCCGCACTGGCTTACATTCGCCGGAATAATCCTCGGGCGTCAGTTCGCTTTCGCGATCGGACCGAAGCCGTATTACGGAGGATCGGGGATTTCCCGGAATCGGGCAGGACTATACCGGAATTTCCGGAACTTCCCTATCGGGAGGTTATCGTTTCGCCATGTCGTTTTTTCTACCGGGTCAAGGCGGATATTCTCCGGGTCGTCGCGGTGCGGCACGGCGCCCGGCCTGCGGAAGAGCCGTCATTTCGACCGGGTTGACCGACAAAGCCGCGAGAGGTAGAATTTCACCGGTCCGCACCGAACAGGAAGCGAGTTTGCCTCTCACCCGCCGGAGACAGAAACCAAGAAACGAACCGAGGACATGCACATTAACAATACTCGACATAATCCGCATAAGCAGGAAGATCAACACAACCAACCCGCAGTAGAGTTGTACTACCCGCCGGAGCTTCCCATCAGCGAGAAGCGCGAAGCCATCGTCGAAGCCATCCGGGAAAACCAGGTGCTCGTCATCACGGGGGAGACGGGGTCGGGGAAGAGCACCCAGATCCCGAAGATGTGCCTGGAGGCCGGACGAGGACGCGGGCGCATGATCGGGTGCACCCAGCCGCGCCGCATCGCCGCAATCACGCTCGCCGAACGGGTGGCCGAGGAGATGGGCGAGCGCTCCAACTGGGTGGGGCACAAGATCC
>CAYOVG010000049.1:0-26283 GCA_964407285.1 uncultured Syntrophobacteraceae bacterium | reverse complement strand
TCGGATTCCGGTCAAGAAAGGATACTTCGCCAATGTCAAGAGCTGCAATTACCTGCCCAACGTGCTGATGAAGAAGGAAGCCGTCGACGCCGGCGTCGATTATACCGTTTCGGTCGATGAGAACGGGTGGTTGGGTGAAGGGTCTACGGAAAACATCGGAATCATCACGAAAGAAGGAGAGTTTCTCATTCCCCGCTTTGACAGAGTACTGTATGGGGTCACCGTCACCCGGATGCTCGAGCTTGCCGGACCTCTGGCGGCGGCGGGAGAACTGAAGGGAGTCGGCGAGGAGAACATCGATCCGGAAAGGGCCTATGGCGCGGCCGAGATGATGGTGTTCGGAACGACCTTCGACGTACTCCCCGTGGTGAGTTTTGATGGACACACAATCGGAGACGGCAAGCCGGGACCTTTTTATCGACGCTTTCTGGGGCTTTTTCATGAAGACTTGAAATCCGGGAAAGAGATGTTGACGCCTGTCGATCCTGTCGCCGCCAAGGACTGACGGGACTCGGGTGAAAGGAAGGATAAACGGAAAATATGAGTGAGGACAGGAAGGATTGGGAACCGCTTTCTTTCGAGGGATTGACGACCACGAGCCTCATGGACCGGCCGAGCAAGGTAAGGATCGAGGACCTCGGCCGTCCCTGGACTCCCGGCGGGTCGCTGGCCCATTTCCTTGAAAGTCTGCCGGGACTGCTCGCGGCGGACCAGTTTCAAAATGCCGTCAAGGCCATCGGCTCCGCGGTAACGGGGGGAAGAACCGTATTGCTGGGAATGGGGGCCCACCCCATCAAGGTGGGACTCAACCCGATACTCATCTCCGCCATGGAGCGTGGGATAATCAAGGGGCTGGCCCTTAACGGCGCGGGCATCATCCACGATGTGGAGCTTGCGCTGGCAGGCAAGACTTCCGAGGATGTAGCGGCCCACTTGCAGCATGGCCGGTTCGGAACAGCCCGTGAAACGGCGGAATTCATCCATGGCTCAATCGGTGCGGCGTACCGCCGGGGAGAGGAAGAACCGGAAACAGGACTGGGAGGCGCGGTAGGAAAAGCTCTCCTTGCCGCGTCGCCTCCCTTCGCGCACCTGAGCATCCTGGCGGCTGCAGCGAGGCTCCACGTTCCCGTAACGGTCCATGTGGCCGTGGGGACCGACATAATCCATATGCATCCGGCCATGGACGGTGCGGCAGTGGGCGCGCTCAGCTACCGGGATTTCAGGCTGTTCTGCCGCCTGGTCTCCACTCTGGAGCGCGGAGTATTCATCAACCTGGGTTCGGCCGTCATCATACCCGAGGTGTTCCTCAAAGCCGTAAGCGTCGCTCATAACCTGGGGTTTTCCCTGGGCGGCGTTACCACCATCAACATGGATTTCCAGAGACACTACCGCCCGCAGGTGAATGTCGTCGATCGCCCTACAGCCGGGACCGGCACGGGCATCTACCTGATCGGCCATCATGAAATCATGTTTCCACTGCTCATGGCTGCCGTTATCGAGAAAATCCACGGGTAGCGGCGGACGCCTGGGAGAGAATCGGTTGCTGGATGCGCAGACCTTCGGTCGAGGCGGTGGCGCGGGCTCCGGACCGCGCCACGACAACCGTTGGAGATGATCACTCGACAAGCCTCGCTGCCGGCCGCCGCTTTGCTCTCGACCGTCCTGCATAGGACATCGATATCGCCATTCATTCCATTCTCCGACTTCCCGCGTCCGGACTCCGTTATCCCGTCATGGGGCTTCGCTCCACCCGATCCGTAATTGCTTTCTCCGTGATTTCCGAGCCTTCTTGTTGCTCTCCGTGGCGAACAAGGCCTCACCCGCACAATGGACGGAACTGGTGGATGCGCCATTTCCACGAGCTTGTCTAATCCCCGGAGAATTGTACAGGCCTTCGAAAATGGTTGAACCTCAGATTCCACATTGCCCAATATTCGCATCTGTATTTGTCTGGCGCGTTCTTGCGAGCAGAGAGCTATCTTCTTAAATTTTTTATAGAAAAAGGATTGGAAATATACCCGATTGCGGATACGATATACTAATCACATCACATGGAGCTTTTTGTCAATTGTAGAAGCGGCGATTTGGCAGCGAGAACCGGCGGCTTACATCCATAGGACAAAAGGAGGCGGCTGGCGAGTATAAAGTGAAGGAGAACCTGGTATGAACAAAAAATTATTGGAACTTGCCGTAGAAATCGTGCAAACGCAGGTGGCGACGAATAAAATGTCGGCTGAAGAAATAGAAGCCGCTCTTATGAAGATTTATAATACTTTGCATCAAATGCAGCGTGCGGAAGAAGAAGGTAAGTCCATTGATGCATTCGGACAGGCTGAGGGAGCCGGCTCTCAGGAATCGGCAGCGATAACCGACCCGCGATCGTCCATTCACGAGGACAGGGTTACCTGCCTGGAATGCGGTCAGGATTTCAGGCAGTTGACCGCCAACCACTTGAGGACTCATCAACTGAATCCGCGTGAGTATAAAAGGAAATGGGGATTCCCTCTAAAACAGCCGCTCGCGGCGAAAAGCCTGACGCGCATGAGAAGCCGGACTGCCAAGAAGCGGGGACTGCCCCCGAAGCTCCAGCAGTACCTCGATGAGCAGCGTCAAAGGAAGGAAACGATTGCGGGTGAATCGGGCCACGAGGGACCTTCACAAAGGCACAGGTCCAGAACCGGGGTATCCTGATCGAAACAGTCGAAACGGATTGCCCTCATATATCGCCCATTTGATTTTGTTGCCTTATAATTCATCCCTCCGGGCCGCGGGAAGATGATGCTCGTAGAGAGCTTCCAGGTGCAGGCGAAGTCTCCTGATTTCCTGTAAAGTTCCTATAAAATGCCTTTGAAACGATGCACGTTGTTGCTGAAAGATTTCCATTTGCGGATCACACAGAAACCAGACGCATACGTAAGGCCGGTAAGTGCGGGGAAGCCGGCACCCGTCATGAGCCAGGTATCTGCAGGTATCGGACATTCCCGTCCGGGTTTGCCCCGGGGGAATGTCCTCACCAAGAGCGATAAGGTAGAGCAGGTCCACCCGGTTGAAGAAAATCCCCAGTCCGAGGCAACACTGGTCCTCGCATTGCGGGCATGTCGCGCGACAATACTCCGTCATGGCCGCGTCCAGCAGTTCGATGCGCTTTCGTATTTCCTTTGCAATCAGGTAAACATCGTTCGGGCAAGACTTCAGCCCGGCTTCGAGGGTTTGCAGGGCTGAGCGCCACCGGTTCGGAGTCATGGGTTCCCGGTACTCGGCGGATTCCTCCATCCTGGAAAGGCACGAAGGTATCTCAATCACAAGGTCCTCCGGTTCTCTCCTAAATCCCGCCATCCGCACCACCTTCCACCAGCCACGGCTTCAATACACAGTCGCCGCAAAGAGGCTTTCGCCGACAGTAAAGATGGCCCGCACGGACCAGCAGCGCGTGGAACTCCTGAAAAAAGGGGACATCCGGCTCCAATGCATCCATGAAGAAACTTCTCAACTCTTCGTAATCCATCTCTTCGGGAACCCATCCGTGACGGCTGAATATCCTGTGCGTATAGGCATCTACCACGAATGAAGGATGACCTGCGGCATAGAGGACGATGCTATCCGCGGTCTCGGGACCTATCCCCCGGATTCCGAGCAATTCCAGGCGAAGCCGATCCATGTCCAGGGCGAGAAACTCGTCGAGGTTTCCTTCGTAATTCGTCCACAGGTACTCGCAAAACGTTTTGAGCTTCTTGGTCTTCTGGTTGTAGTAGCCCGAAGAGCGAATGAGAGAGGCCAGCAGGCTGCTGTCGCACCCGCAGAGCGCGCCGGGAGTGAGGAGCCCATGCTCGCGCAGTTGCGCAATGGATTTTTCCACATTCTTCCACGCCGCATTCTGAGTGAGAATCGCCCCCACAATGACTTCGAAAGGACTATCGGCCGGCCACCAGTGCTGAGGTCCGAAGGCCTGCAGCAAGTCCTGGAAAACCCGTTCCAGCAGTTCGCGGCGCGTGTTCAGCGACATCATCTACGGCAACCCCACGCCCGCCATGGGAGCACCGCACCGCGCGCATGCGCCCTGCTGCAATCCCTTGCTCTGCATCGCAAAACCGAACCGCTCGATGAGAAGACTGCCGCATTGCGGACAATAGGTGCTTTCGCCCTTATCGCCCGGCACATTGCCGGTGTAGACGTAGCTCAAGCCCGCTTTGACGCCTATCTCGCGCGCCTTCCGGATGGACTCGACCGGAGTGGGAGGCCGATCCAGCAGGCGGTACGTGGGATGAAAACGGCTGATATGCCATGGTGTTTCCGGACCCAGCGACACGAGGAACTCCGCCAGTTCCTTGAGTTCCCCCGGATCGTCATTAAGCCCCGGAATCAGGAGGGTCGTCACTTCGAGCCAGATATTGCGGGCCTTCATGGCCTGAAGCGTTTGCAGCACGGGCTTCAGGCGCGCCCCGCACTGTTCCTCGTAGTAGCGGTCGGTAAAGGCCTTGAGGTCCACATTGGCGGCATCGAGATAAGGAGAAACGGCATCCAGGGAGTCCGACGTCATGTACCCGTTGCTCACGAAGACATTGGCGATGCCCGCCCCGCGCGCTTCCTTCGCCACATCCAGGGCATACTCCATGAAAATCGTAGGTTCCGTATAGGTATAGGAAATGGAAGCGCAGTTCCTCCTGGCCGCGCGCGCCACTACCTCCGCGGCCGCCACATCATGCCCGAAGATCCTTTTGTACTCCCGCGGCGCCTGTGATATATCGGCATTCTGACAGAAGAGGCACCTGAAATTGCAGCCCGCCGTTGCGATAGAATAGCTCTGGCTGCCGGGATGGAAATGGTAAAGAGGTTTTTTTTCGATGGGATCGATGTTCTCTCCGATGAGAAGGCCGTAGACCAGCGTCATGAGCGTGCCGTCCCGGTTCTCGCGCACACCGCATTTCCCGCGTTCTCCGGGGTCGATCCGGCAGTGCTGCGAACACAGAAAACAATGCACCTTCTTGTCGTCCAGTTTGCGGTAAAACATCGCTTCTTTCATGTCTGAATCCTCATAGATGCTGGATACTCCAAACCCGCAACCCGAACGCGACCCGCAACTCACAACCCATCGCAGACGCTGAGGGACTGCGGAGCAGTAACACCCATCCGGCGGTCTCCATAACCGCACCCGCGACCGCTTTCGGGTATTCTATCGCGGTCCGGAAACTTCTCCGCATTCTTGCGCGAGGAGGAACGGATGGTCACGTGGCAGCGTCCCGGTCCGGCTCCCGAGAGGGCAGTCACTTTGGTCAGGAGAGGCTCCTGGATGGTCCGGAGCGGATACTGGAGGTCGACACGCAGTCCGATGAAATGTCCGAAGGGGTTCCATTGAAAGTATTTCGACCTCTCCAGAAAGCGCAGATACCGTAGAGTACATCGTGGCAGCGCGAGACAGGTTTTCCATTGGATGGGAACACGTCCGGCAAGGACCGATTCTATCAGGTGGTGCAACCCTGGAATGCTGAATGTTCTTGCATGCCGAAAGTACGACGGCTTCCACCAGCATTCCATATACCGCTGCCATGTCACCAGTGAGTACCTGTTG
The DNA here is from genome assembly GCA_964407285.1 of uncultured Syntrophobacteraceae bacterium. Classification (GTDB taxonomy): domain Bacteria; phylum Desulfobacterota; class Syntrophobacteria; order Syntrophobacterales; family Syntrophobacteraceae; genus CAYOVG01. The sequence goes on along the minus strand of CAYOVG010000049.1, from coordinate 20,717 downwards.
AGCGTTCCGATCAAGACGTTTTTGCGGGCGACCCGGCAGGCTTCCTTCAACGTTTCCACCGGATTGTCCACAAATTCCAATGTATTGATTAGCGCCACAGTGTCGAAGGTGTTGTTGGGATAAGGCAAGTCCTCTCCGAAGCCCCGGTCGAGAGAAACCCGTCCGGGCGACACGCTTCGGGCGAGCGCCAGGGCATCGCATGATGGGTCCAGACCGGTGACCTGGTGTCCCTGGTTCGAAAACCATTCCAGAAAAACACCCGTTCCACAACCCACTTCAAGAACCGACTGAGACAATCGAGGAGACCAGATCCGCAGAAGCAGTTCCTTTTCTATCTCCAATGCCGCCCGCCCCGAATCGGATTGCGCCCAATCCCTGTAAACCAGTGCATCTTCTACGCTGAAAACATGACCCACAAGGGGAACCTTCCTCTTTGAATAAAGGTTAAAACTACAACCGGTCACAAATCATATTACTCACTACCGTAATCATCCCGATTCACAGTGTCAGGGCAGGTCCGGGGGATGAGGGCAGGCCCTCATCCATGAGGCATTATTGAGCCGGCCCCACACTCCGAAGGGGCGACACGAACAATGGAAACATGCTCGCGGCCCACGCGAGCCCGGACCCCCAACCTTTTCCCCTCTCTATTTCAAATCCTCGGGATTCCTTAGAACCGCTCCCGTCGAACCGGACGTAACCATCTGAGCGTACCGGGCCAGATATCCCGTACGAATGCGAGGAGCGGGCGGAGACCAGGCCTTGCGCCGCTCGGCCAGGATGGCTTCATCCACCAGAAGCTCCAGCTTCTTGTTGGGAATATCGATCGCGATGGCGTCGCCTTCCTCGACAAAGGCGATAGGGCCTCCGACGGCGGCTTCAGGTGAAATATGTCCGATGGCGGCTCCCTGGGTCCCTCCGCTGAAACGGCCGTCGGTAATGAGAGCGACGTCTTTGCCCAGTCCCATTCCCATGATCGCCGCGGTAGGGGTGAGCATCTCCTGCATGCCCGGTCCGCCCTTGGGACCTTCATAGCGAATCACCACCACGTCTCCGGGCCGGATAGCGCCGTCCATGATGGCAGCGGCCGCCGAAGATTCGCTGTCGAACACTCGGGCCCGCCCAGTGCGCCGCATCATCTCGGGAGCCACCGCCGACTGCTTCACTACCGCTCCCTCGGGAGCGAGATTTCCATAGAGCACGGCGATGCCGCCCTCCCGATGATACGGATTTTCCAGGGACCGTATAATATTATAATCTAAAATGGATACCGAATCCAGATTCGCGCCGGTTGTCGCGCCGGTCACCGTCATGGTGTCGAAATGGATGAGCCCCCGGCGCGAAAGCTCCTTCATCACGGCATAGACGCCACCGGCCGAGTTGAGATCTTCCAGGAAATGGGAACCGCCGGGGCGAAGGCTGCACAGGTGAGGGGTGCGGGCGCTGACGGCGTTGAACAGGTCGAGATCAAGGCGGATTCCCGCTTCGGCGGCAATGGCCGGAACGTGGAGGACCGTGTTCGTGGAGCAGCCGAGCGCCATATCCACCGCCATGGCGTTCTCGAAGGCCTTCTGCGTCGCAATGTCTCTCGGACGCAGGTCCTTGCGGACGAGTTCCATGATCTGCATGCCGCTCAGCTTCGCAAGCCGAATGCGCGCGGCCGCCACGGCGGGAATCGTGCCGTTCCCCGGAAGGCCGAGCCCCAAAGCTTCCGTAAGGCAGTTCATGGAATTGGCCGTAAACATGCCGGCGCAAGATCCGCACCCGGGGCAGGCGTTCTCTTCAAGCTGCGTCAGCTCATCGAGCGACATCTGTCCCGACTTGTAAGCGCCGACGCCTTCGAATACGGAGATGAGGTCCACGGCCTTACTACCCACGCGTCCGGCGAGCATCGGGCCGCCGCTCGCCACGATGGCGGGAATGTTCAGCCGAAGCGCGGCCATCAGCATTCCGGGTATGATTTTGTCGCAATTGGGAACCAGCACGATGCCGTCAAAGGGGTGCGCCGTGGCCATCACTTCCACGGAATCGGCGATCAACTCGCGGCTCGCCAGCGAATACCGCATGCCGGCATGGTTCATCGCAATCCCGTCACACACTCCGATGGAGCCGAATTCGATGGGAGTGCCCCCTGCAAGCCGTATACCCGCCTTGACGGCCTCGGTGATCTTGTCCAGATGTATATGCCCGGGAATGATCTCGTTGACGGCGTTGGCAACACCGATCAAGGGGCGGTCGAGTTCCGCCTGCGTGTACCCCATTGCTTTGAAAAGAGAACGGTGCGGAGCTTTCTCCACATCCTTTTTCATGGCATCGCTGCGCATTTTTTCTATCTCCTCATTTTGGTTGTGCTATGTAGCATGTTTGCTTTCCGGGCGCGTGGAATTACTACCGAGTCCTTCGTTCGCTCTGTTCTCATTCGGTAACCCTAATGATTACCGGTGAATTGGAATAATGGCAAGCGGAAATCCGTGAAAAGCCGTTCAATGTGGAAATTGATTGACACACGAACGTTAAGCTTTTATAGTCAGCTCCACTTAAGATGACTTTGTGCGCTTTTTCCAGGAGATTTCTTATGCAGATCGAAAGCCGAAAAGCCGTTTATCCCATCGGAGTAGTGGCCGAATTGTTGAACATCCATCCGAGAACTCTACGCATCTACGAGCAGGAAGGACTCATCGAACCCGCAAGGCGCGGCGGTAAGCGTTTCTATTCCAATAACGATCTCCAGTGGCTGAAATGCTTGAGAAAGCTCCTCGGCGAGGATGGCCTCAACATTGCCGGTATAAAGAAACTCCTTACGATAGCCCCCTGCTGGGAAATCCGGAGCTGCGACGATGAAGTTCGCAAAAATTGCCCGGCGATCCTCAATTTTCCCGTACCCTGCTGGAACCTTGTGCCGCGTACCTGTCGAGAGAAAGGTCAGGTCTGTTCCGAATGCGATGTCTATATCCAGAAGAAAAATCATGTTATGATACAACAATGCTCCGAATGCATGGATGTGGATACCGAATTCGACGAGGCGGAGTAGGGTGAGCCTGTTTCTGTTGTTGTAACAGGACCGGCTCGTAGGAGCAGGATGAGCACGGTGCGGAGTATTACGGAGCCCCCGGTCCGCCGTACTTGATTCCGGAATCGGAAAGCAGCGCGGTTTTTGATGAATACGATTTTTGGTCCCGTTCCGTCACGGCGTCTTGGCAGATCATTGGGGATCGACGTAATCCCGCCCAAGACCTGCACCTACGATTGCATCTACTGTGAATCCGGCCGCACCACGCACCTGACGGTCTGCCGAAAGGCGTTCACGGCCCCGGAAAATGTCCTGCACGACCTTGAGGATTACTTCCGGGCGTATCCGGGTGGCGCGGATGTGCTGACTTTTTCGAGCGCAGGCGAACCCACGCTCTACGAACCGCTCGGCGAACTCATACCCGCCATCAAGAGGCGTTTCCCCGGTTTGCCGTTGATCGTCCTTACCAACGGCTCGCTCCTGCGTGACCCGAACGTGCGAAAAGACCTGCTGCAAGCGGACCGTGTCGTCCCCACCTTCACGGGCTTTTCGAGGGAAGTTTTCGAATCCGTCCACCGCCCCCACCCCGACCTGGATATCAACGATGTGGTCAAGGGGATGGAGGCGTTCAGGCGGGAGTACAAGGGCCTGATCTTCCTGGAGATCATGTTGGTCGGAGGCCGTAACGACACCGCGGATCACTGGGCTACGATGAGACGCATCGTCGAGCGGACGCAACCCGACCGGGTCGAATTGAATACCGTGGTCCGCCCGCCCGCCGACCCCGGCATTACCGGCCTCCCTCCCGAAAGGATGGAAGCGGCCCTGAAATATTTTCCTGCGGAAAGGTCTCGAATAATCGGCAGTTTTTGCGGCTCCGGCCTTGCGGAAAAGGACCTGTCCCTTAGCCGTCGGATACTGGAACTGGTCGGCAGGCGTCCGTGCACGGTCCCCGAGATGACGGCGTCACTGGGGGTCCCCGTCAAAGATCTCGAGGCGGCCATCTCACGGCTCCGGAGTGCGAACAGGCTCACAAGCTCCCGCTTCACGGGAAAGGAATACTACCGGCTTCCCGAATAAACCCCGCGCCAAACCGTTCAGCACCGGTATCGTCTGTTACATTCCGTTCATGAAGAGATTCGCTTTGACAGTCGGTTATTGAACTGTATAATGGACTGGTGGCGGGCAACGGACGGAATCATTGCGCAAATTACACAGTATAATCAGCGAAACGACGGGGAAAACACTGTGAAGAGAACATGGGCTGCTGCCTTCTTGATTGTTATCGGCTTCGCCTTCCTCATTGCTCCCGGTAAATCATGGACTGCTTCCTCTCAATTGTCCAAAGACCACATCGAACATATACAGAAGGTTCTACAGGCCGGCAAGGAACTCAGTGACCGATGCCGGGATCTGCTCGACAATGCGCGTAAGAATATATCGATTGCCGGCTCCAACTTCGAAAACACCGGAATAGAGGGGTTTCGTCAGGCGTCGGACGTCTTCGTGGAAGCGGAGCAGAAGTTCCTCGAGGCCGGAAGGATCTTTGACGACACATGGATTCACATGCGGAACGCCCTCGAGAATAGCGACCCGGGTACGGCCCGGAAAGGAATGAGCCTCCACGATACCGGCATTCATATCTACAATGAAGGAATCGAATTACAGAAAAAGGCTCACGGTATCTTCAAAGTCGCTCTCAATGAGAGCAAAACCGAAGACCGTCGCGGCAGCACCGGCGGCCGTTCTTCAGCGGAGCTCAACTCCTCCCCCGACACGGGCGGCAATTCAACGCCGCAATGGTCGCCGCGGAGCATGCCTGCGTCTTCCGGAGGTGCTTCGAAAGGTTTTCCGGCAGCCGCGCTGATCATCCTGCTCGGGACCGTGATTACGAGCATTCAGGCTTTCAGGAACGAGGTCGTTTTCGACAAGTTCATCTTGCACCCGTGGAGCATCGTACGGCACGGCAAGAGGTACTATACGCTTTTGACAAGCGGCTTGATCCATGCCGATTCCATGCACCTGACCATAAACCTCATGACGTTTTGCTTTTTCGCGTTCATCCTGGAAACGATTGTGGGGCACGTGAATTTCCTGATCATCTACTTCGGGAGCCTCATCTTCAGCGCCTTTGTGGTGACGGCCAAGAACGGAAACAATCCCTCCTATCGAGCGTTGGGGGCTTCGGGGGCGATTGCGGGCGTCATATTCAGCTACATCCTCTACAGACCGGGCAGCAAGATCACCATTATGTTTGCTCCCATCCCGATTCCGGCTCCGATTTTCGCTCTGCTTTATGTTGCCTACAGTTATTTCATGGCAAAGAACAGGTACGACAATGTGGGCCATGATGCTCACTTGTGGGGCGCCATCAGCGGCGCGCTCATCACGATGGTTCTCGATCCGAACTCGATCGCTATTTTCCGTTCCTATCTGAATCTTTGAAGGTACTCCATACTTCGATGCTTCGATCCTCTTTCCCCCGGCATGCCTGCTGCCGACCGGGCAATTCCAGGCTCACGGCAAGCCTGTAAAGCAGTCGTCAACTCGAATTCATGAAAATGCCTGCGTCGAAGTCTCCGACCGCGCCGGGTGAAACCGACGGCCCGGGCGGGCATTTTTTCCCGCGACATTCTTGACTATGGCCGAGAGGCTGTTATCTCATTTGTGTAATACAAAGATTTCCCGTTCACTATTGGCCCTTCACCGTTCACTGGCCCTTTCAGGAAAATCCCGACGCCGGCTCGAAACCGCTCCGGCGGGCGGCAACCGAAACCGAGAAAGAAACGAAAGAAACCGAAAGGAACGTCTGAATGAACGCCATAGCCGAAGGCCCGGCCAAAGGCCGCCTGTTGCGACCGGATTTACTCATAAAATGTATGCTTTGCCTCGTGACTGGCCTGTTTATTGTATTGATTTCAAAAGGGATATCCGTCGCGCAAGAGGTGAAGCCGGCTCAAGATACGGCGGAAACGCAAGAGACTCGAGGAATACCCTACGATGTGGTCCTGGAAGGTGATTTGACCGATGACATCCGGTCGACTCTCACATCCGTATCGGATACCATTGCCCTGAAGGATCGCCCCCCCATATCGATGGATTTCCTGCGACGCCGGGCGCGTGAAGACGAAACCCGCTTTCTCCAGGCGCTCCGGTCTCTCGGTTATTACGGCGCCGAGACCGACTTCACATTGGATGAGAGCAGGCAGCCGGTGACCATTGTCTTTCACATCCGTCCGGGACAGGTGTACGTTTTGAGTTCCATCACGATAGAGGCGCCAGAAGGCGAGGCCCCCCTCCCCTTCGAATTGCCTTCGCCCGAGGAACTGGGACTGATGGTGAACGACCCGGCGCGCGCCCAGGCCATCCTCAACGCACGGGACAAGATCGTCAATGAAATGACGAAGCATGGATACGCTTTTGCCGAAGTTCCCAGTCCGAGGGTTGTGGTCGATCACGACACGAGGGATGTCACGGTTGCGTACAAGGTCGATCCGGGAGCGCAGGTTCGCTTCGGCTCCACGTCTATCGAGGGTCTCCGGACCGTCGAGGAGGAGTACGTCAGGCGCAAGATCCACTGGAGAAAAGGACAAACCTATAATGGTGAACTCGTCGAGGACACCCGGTTGCGACTCGTGGAAACGGGCCTCTTCAGTCTGGTACGGCTCAAACACCCCGACGAACCCGAACCGGGAGGAATGCTTCCCATCACCATCGAACTCACAGAAAGAAAGCACCGCTCCATAAGCGCCGGAATCAACTACATGACCGATCAAGGACCGGGGGGCAGACTCGCGTGGGAGCACAGAAATCTCTTCGGTGCGGGGGAGACCCTGAGGTTCGACATTACCGCGTCGGAGATCACCTATTCGGGTACCGCACTTTTCAAGAAGCCGTATTTCCTGCAGGAGAACCAGTCCCTGCTGTTCAGCACCAGGATCGGCCAGGACGACACCGATGCGTATACCAGCAGGTACACGGATATTTCGTCCACCATCGAGCGGCAGCACGACAACCGTCTCCGGTACGGAGCGGGACCGGCATTCCGTCTCGCGCAGGTCGACGAGTTTCCGGGTGAGGAAGCGTTGGAGCGTACGAACGAATACGCGCTGGCATCGTTCCCTGTGTATCTTAATCGTAACACCACCGACAACCTGCTCGATCCGACCCGCGGAAGCCGGCTGCTGGTGCAGTTCACACCCTACATGGACACGATCGGAGAAGACTTGACCTTCCTGAGGAGCTACGCCACCTACAGCCATTATTGGAAGATACTCGAACGTCCTTTCTGCGTATTTGCCGGCCGGGTCGGAGCGGGGAGCATTACAGGGGCCGCCCGTGAGGACATTCCCGCCGATATCAGGTTCTATGCCGGAGGCGGCGGGTCCATTCGGGGATACGATTATCAGAAGGTGGGGCCGCTTTTCGACGACAAGCCGCTGGGGGGGCGGTCGCTCCTGGAACTGAGCGCGGAATTTCGCTTCAGAGTCACGGAGAAGATCGGCTTCGTCGTGTTTCTCGATGGCGGGAGCGCCTTCGAATCCGAATACCCCAGTTTCGACGAAACGGTTAGATGGGGAGCGGGAACCGGAATCCGGTATTTAACCCCCGTCGGCCCTCTGAGGGTGGACTTCGCGGTGCCGCTCGACCGCGTAAGCGGAGTGCACGACCCTTTTCAGGTCTATTTCAGTTTGGGACAGGCATTTTAGCTGTATGACGGTACATGAAGTCAATTGGAAGCGTGCAGGATTGCGGATAGGAGGAGCATTTCTTTCCATCGCTCTGCTCATTGTGTTCCTGGCGGCGGCGCTCTTGATTGTCCTGCGGACCGACGCAGCAAAGGACCTGATTGCCGAAAAGCTTTCAGGCAGTCTGAGTTCCGGTCCCGACCGGATAGTAACCCTCGAGCAGGTCGAAATCGAGCTTCCACCGCGGGTGCGCGTGAAAGGCTTCACGCTGGGGGATGCTGAAGGGATATGGCTGGTCGGCAAAGATCTTGCTCTCGGGATGTCTCTTTCCGATCTTCTCGGGGGGGAATTCCATTTTGTGAAAATCAGCGCATCGAGCGTGGTCGTCAAACGATCGCCCAAGAGCGGTGAGCCGGAGGAACCGGAAAAAACCGGGCCGATTGCTCTGCCCGAAAATCCGCCGCCGGTCACTGTCGACCGGTTGAGCGTGGACCGGCTCGTTCTTGAAGAGCCCGTGACGGGCGATTACGCTGTTTTTCGACTGGATGGCAATGTTGAGGATGCATCGGATGGAGCCGGGAGTGAATCCGCGGGGCAGGGACCGGGACTCAGGGCCGCCCTTCACGCCCGCCGCATCGACGACGCCCCCGATACCGGCATTCATTTGGCGGCCTCCATCCATGGAAAACGTGGAGAACCTTCAAAGCTCGGCATTCAGGCGGAAGTTCGTGAAGAAGCCGGTGGATGGATCGCTTCGGCGCTCGACCGGAAGGACGACGGGCCCATTTCCATCGAGCTGCGTGGGGACGGGCCGCTGGAAGACTGGACGGGATCGCTGAAGGGGGATATCCGGCGCTACGGGTCCGTAAATGCGGACATCCGGCTGACCGTGTCCGCGCATCCCTCAGCCGTTGCGCGGGGCGACGCCGCAGAGCAGGAAATCGCGGTCGGATTGAAGGGTGTCGCGGTCCCCTCCCGGGACATCTTCTCCCCCGGGCTTACACCGCTTCTCGGAAGTGAAAGCCGGTTCGAGCTGAATGCGCGCTATGCTCTTTCCTCCGGGCTCGTGGCGGTCGAAAACGCGAAGATCGAGGGAGCGAAGTACAGCGCTCAGGTCGACGGCCGGTTCGACCCGGGCCCGGAGACGATACAGAGCAACCTGAACATTACGATCGGCGACCTGAAAGCCGTGGAAGCCCTGGCGGGAATGCCCCTTGCCGGGGCCCTCACCGTTACCGGAAATGTATCCAATACTCTACGGGCCCCCCACGGCGCCGTTGCGTTGCGCCTGAACGATCTGAAGGCGGAAAATCTCCATGCCGCCGATATCCGTGCGGATGTACGACTGGAAACAGATGAAGCGGACCGCAACGGAGCATTGAACGCCACGGCTACGCTCCGGATGGACGGCCTGAAGTTGCTTACGGCCGCCAACGGACGGACGGCTGCGGCAAATGGGGTTGTCGAAGTCCAACTGGAAGGGAATCCGACCGATGGAAACGCCACGGGAACCATCCGGGGACGCTTGAAGGGAATGGAAGGGCTTCCGCCCGCTGTTGCATCCCTTTCGGGCGCCGAAATCGAACTCGGCGCGAATGTAGCGCTTCGCGGCAAGACTCTTCTCGATGTGTCGCGGCTTCAGGTCACCGGTTCAAACGTGCGCGCGGAAAGCACGGTTTCGGTCAACCTGGCGGAAAAGACCGTCAAGGGGAACTGGCGGGTCGCCATCCCGGCGCTGGATGCGCCCGCGCGCGCGCTCGGAAAGCGCATGGCAGGAAGCATCGAGGCCGAAGGTGAAGTCGCCGGTCCGTTCACCTCCCTGGAAACCACGACATCCATCAAGGGAAATAAGGTCAGGGTCGAGGGCGTGGAGACCCGGCAACCGGCCGCGACGATCCATGTTCGTGGGCTTCCGCGGGCTCCGCAAGGAGAGGTGCGGGTCGGGATGCGGCAAAACGGCCAAAATCTTAGTGCTGCCGCGGATTTTGCGCTCGAAGGCGAGCGGTTGTCCTTACCTCGCATCAGTCTCGATGCCCCCCGCAATCGGATCGCGGGAAACCTCGATATCGATCTTGCAGCGAAGCAGGCGGAGGGAAACCTGGAAGGGAAACTTAATGACATCTCGGTGCTCGGGCGGTTCGTCGGAGAACGGCTCGGGGGAAGCGCCGCTTTCAGCATCCGGCCTTTCCGGGAGAACGGGAGCCAGCACGTCAAGCTGGTGGTGGATGGAAAAGGGCTGGTGACTCCCTATGCCGGCGCCGCAAAGGTGTCCGCGTCCGCCGATGTGAGGGATATTTTCAATAAGCCGGTGGGATCGGCATCGATACAGGCCGCGGACGTGAAGGGGGCGGGAGCGGACGGGCCGGCCCTTCGAACGCTGAACGTCAAGGCATCGGGAGACCGGCGGGGCGGCAGCAGCGAGGCGTCTGCCGCGGGGCGTTACACGGAGGGATTCGACCTGCGGACGCCGGGCGGCGGCCCGCGGTCCGACCGACCGGGTGATACGGCGCAGCAGGTTCGAGTCAAATCGCTGAGCGGTCGATTTGGCGGTTATGCGCTGCAACTGTCGCAGCCCGCCGTCCTGGCGACGGGGCGGGACGGGTTCTCATTGGACGGGCTGGCTCTTGGCGTCGGCGGGGCGCGCCTGCAGGCTGCCGGGCGGTACTCCCCCAAGTCCGCCACGCTCGATGCGCGGATCGATAAGCTTCCCCTCTCCATGGGCCGCCTCTTCGGCGTCCCCGATGTGCCCGGAATTCTGTCCGGCCGGATTCGAATGGATGGCCCATCCGGTCAGCCGATAGTCGATGTGGAGATGGACGTTACAGGGCTTCGCCCTCCGGCGGACCGGATGCCCGGCGCTCCCGCAATGGCCGTGAGCGCAACGGCGCGTATCGAAGGCGGGAAGATGAATGCGCGGGCGGATATCCAGGGGCCGTTCGAAGGACCGGCGCACGCGACCCTGACCCTGCCCGTCAGGTTTGCGGTTGCCCCATTCGCCTTCAGAATTCCTCCCGAAGGCGCAATCCAGGGACATGTGGAAGCCCGCGGAAACCTCGCCACCCTGGCGGCGATGGTCCCGCAGGAAGAGCATGGCGTAACGGGACAAATCAAAGTCCTTTTCGATATCGGCGGCACTTTGGCCAATCCCGAGACCAACGGGAGCGCGGAAATCCTGAACGGAACGTACACCAATTTCAGCTACGGCGCGACGCTCAGGAACATCCATGTGGAACTGGCGGCCAGGGGACGGCGTTTGGAGATCAGGCGAGCCGAATCCAGCGATGGAGGCAGTGGAACAATTTCCGCCAGGGGATGGATGGAAGTCGCCCCGGAGAAGAATTTCCCTCTCGAAGCCGATGTGTCGGTCGTGAACGCGACGCTGGTACGGCGTGAAGAAGTAACGGGATCGGTCGGCGGCGCTCTCAAGGTCACCGGAAACATCGTGGATATGACCATGACGGGGAAACTCGATATCATCGGTGCGGAAGCGAGCATCCCGAGGCAGTTCTCCACTCATATCGCAAAACTCGATGTGATCGAGCTAAACGGTCCGGTTTCGAGCGATTCGGGCAGAGCCGGAACTGCTGAAAAGGCAGAAGCACGGAGAGGCGACGAGAGACGAGTGCAGGTCGGCCGGAGCCGTACGCGGGCAGACCGGGGCGAGCGGGATCATATGCAGCCTGCCAGGGCTGCGCCCGGACCAACGCAGACTTCTCGGACTCAGACGGCCCGGAACATACAGGTTCGGGCTGTTCAGCCTCAGACTGCTCAGGCTGAGCCCCTTCATCAGGCAGGGGACGATCGGGCGCCCTCTGCAGCATCGTCTGCAACCCCGACGAACGTTCGCCTGAACATTACGGTGTACTCTCAGGGCCGCGTATTCATCCGCGGCAGGGGCCTCAATTCCGAATGGAAAGGGGACCTTCAGGTAGCAGGCGCCGCGGGTGAACCGTCCATCACGGGCAATCTGAGCGTGGTCCGGGGCTATCTCGACATCCTGGACAAACGCTTCAACTTATCTCGAGGGATCATACAGTTCCATGGAGGATCGCCCCCCACCCCCTGGCTGGATGTAGTCGCTGAAGCGAGAGCGCAGGACGTAACGGCGCGGGTTTCGCTCACCGGCAACGCCACGTCGCCGAAGATCGAGTTCCAGTCGGACCCGCCTCTGCCGCAGGATGAGGTGCTCGCGCGCGTTCTCTTCGGCCGCGAACTCGGAAAGATCACCCCCGTCCAGGCGCTCAAGCTCGCCAACGCGCTACGGGTGGTTTCGGGCGGTGGTGACGCGCTGGGCTTTCTCACCGATACCCGTAAGTTTCTGGGCCTTGATCAACTGGACATCCGGACGCCGACCGGCAACGGCGGCGGTCCATCCGGCAGCGCGAGTAGCCTCGACGGCAAGAGCAATCATGGCGGCGGCGGCACGAATGACGTCGCGCTGGGCATCGGCAAGTATCTGACCGAAGACATCTATGTGGATGTGGAAAAGGGAGTCGGCAACAAAACGGGAAAGGTGACCGTTCAGGTGGAAATAACCCCGAACCTTTCCCTTGAAACCCAAACTGGATTGGAAGGCAACAGCGGTATCGGCCTCAACTGGAAATACGACTACTGATGGCTGAGTCAAAGACTCACCGGTTGTACGGCAACAACGGTACAACCGGTGAATCTTTTCAGATATGGCCTGCCAGGGTCCCGCCGCTCTGCCCTATCGGTAGTAGAATTGACTTACCTTTCAGACCTGAATGCCCCCTATCCTCCCGGCCACACGAAAAACCGGCCGACTCGGGGGCGCCGCCCATCTGTAGAACCCTTTGATCCCGGGCCCTACTTATTCTCCGAAAGTTCACTCAGCTTGCTCTCGATCTTCTCCATCACCCCGGGCTTGACCTCCACGGCCTGTGTGGCGCCCTTTTCCTCGATCCACGCCGTTACGGGCTTCGCACCATTCGGATCGTCCGCCTCGGGCTTTTGCCAGATGAGAGACCCCAGCCGCTCGTCCGCCCAGAATTCCAGGCGTGCGTACGGCGTGTCGGGAGGTCCCGGGGACGACATGATCTTGCGCTCGTACTCGCTATCCTGTACTCCCCAGATCACCGACTTCACCCGCCACGGCTCCTTCACCGGCTGCCGCTCGTCATTGGGGCCTTTCCACGCCCACTCGTCGCCATCCATCCGCACGACATGGCCCTGGTTCACCCCCAACTGCCACTTGATCCGGCGCACCCCATCGAGCTTGAACGCCGTCAGAGAGCGGTCTTCGAAGTCGTGCACGTTCTTCGGGATGGAACGGAGTATCTTGCCGTCTACCTGCACCACGGCGGGAAGCTCCGTGCTGTAAGCGGCAAGCTGGTCCTTCTTCTCATCCATGACCTTCCCGATGCGCAACTCCGCCTTTTGCCCCGACTTGAGCCTCAGCGTGACGACAGCCACCGGCGACTCCAAACCGTACGTTTCGAGGTTCTTGATGCCGTTCTCAAGAAAGTCGCCGGCCCGCAGCCATCCCACCTGTTCGAACAGGTTCTCCACCTTGCCCTGTTTTATGGCCAGATCCGAGTACCCCGGAGCGGTCCAGCCTCCGCCGCCGCTCTCCCCCTCCCCTTCCTTCTGCTCGATGGCGAGCGACGACCCGTCCTGCCACACCACCTGCAGCCCGACAACTTCCTCGGGACGGAAAGCGAAGAGCTCACGCCTTCTCAGGTCATTGACCCCCTTGTTGAGCAGTCCCCAATTGCTCGCACTGAGAAGGAAAACGCCGGGAGTATCGGCCTTCATGGCATAATACATGTTTCCACCGGGATTCTTGCTTCCCACATCGAGTTCGTTCCACTGCTCGCCGATCCGGAAACGCACTTTCAGCGGCGGTTCTTTCAACCCGAACGCCTCCAGGTTGTCGGATCCGTCCGCCACCTTCCGTTCCGACTCGAGACCCTCCAGGGTTTCCAGGAACGTGGTGACCGATCCGCCATCCACATCGCTTCGGATAGGATCGACGATCTTCCACCCTTCCTGATTCTCCAGCTTGACGCCCGCCTTCCCGGACGGGAATACTTCGAACGCCTGCACCTGGTTGGAATCGATGTGGAACACCTTCCTGGCCTGTCTTTCCTCGACTTCCTTGCGCTCCTTCCCGACCACTTCGAAGTAATAGAAATATCCCCCAAGGGCCAGAAGGATCACGAGATAAACGATTACCGAACGACGCCCCGTCATCGCTGCGACCTCCGAACTCTGTACACCGCCAGACCGGCCATCAGCACCGAAAGCGGCACCAGCACCACGCTGACCCAAAAGACCAACACGCCCTGTCCCTGACTCATCAGCATGGGTTTTGTCTTGGCTTCCCGCACCTTGATGTTGATCAGGGTCCCCTCTTCCGCCAGAAAATTGACCGTATTCATGAAGAGATCGCCATTGCCCAGGGCATCGAAATAAGAATTCGAGGCAAAATCCGAATCGCCGTACACAACCACATACGCCTTCTTCGCATCCTTGCCCTTATCGTCTCCTTCCCCCGTATCTTTCTGCTCTCCGGAATCGGGCTTCTTCCCTCCGATTTCGGCAATCGCGGCCAGGGGAACCGGCCCTTTCATATCGCCGCTCTCATCGAACTTGGCCTGCGACTGCTGATTCAAAGCCGCCAGGTCGGTTTCGGCCCAGGAACCCTCGGAAGTAAACACGAGAGGCGAGACATGCGCGTTTTCAGGCGGCTTCTCCATCGCACGCACTGAACGTACCTCGGGAAAGAACGAAGCTACCTGAAAGTCTTCCGTTATCTTCTGCATCCCGTATTGAGCCGATATGGGCATGAGATAGCTGCCCAGGTAGACGCCCCCCTGCTGGTCCACGACGATATCGTCGTGAAGCTCCATCCCGTAGCGGCCGAGGAAGTCCCGCAATCCACCGTCCTGGAACGGCTCGACGAGAATGAGGAGTTTCCCTCCGCCGTCCACGAATTCCGTGAGGCTCGCCACCTCCTCCTTCATGAGCGATTTCCGCGGACCGGCGACGACAAGCACGCTCACGTCATCGGGGACCTTCCCCTGCTGCATGAGGTTCCACTCCTCGACCCTGTAATTGGCTTTCTGCAGGGCGGCCTGAACGCCGGAGTACCCGGACCTTTCGAAATCCTTGAGGGAGTGCTCGCCATGCCCGGTCAGGAAGTAGATCTTCTTCTCCTCCTTGCGCATGAGCTTGAAGATGGCGTTGGTTATGGCTTCCTCGTTATCGATTTGAACGACTTCCTTCTTATCGTACCCCTCCAGTACGAGTGTCCCATAGGTGCGAACTTCGTAGCGCCGGGCAACTTCAGGCTGCCTGTCCGGATCGACGAACTCATAGGTAATATTCTTGTTATAGTAGTTGTAGTTTTCCAATGTCTCTTTCGCGCGGTTCTGCTCCGGCCCCATGCTCGCGTAGAATCCCTTGATCCGCACCGGTTCCTTCACGGAATCCAGAATCTTGCGTGTCTGCTCCGAAAGAGTATACTTCCCCGCCTCGGTCAAATCGAGACGCCACGGGTGCCGCTCCGCAATCAGCGCGATAAAGGCAAGAATGCCCGCAAAGAGAACGGTGGATATGATCGCATTGGAGCCGTAAGCCCAACTGCGTTTGTATTTGTTTACGCCTGGCATAACAAGCCGCCTCCATTGATTTTTGATTTACCGTTACCCGCGCCAGCGATAGGATTCGATCTGCCTCAGAGTCAAAAACAGGAAAAAGACCGTAAAGATCACGTAATAGAGAAAATCCCTCGAATCGAGCACCCCTCTGGAGAAGGTGTCGAAGTGCTTCGTCAGGGATATGTATTCGACGAATTCCGCCGCCGTGGGTCCCACGAAGTTCTTGACCCAGCCGATAACCCAGAACATGAGGAGTGCGCCGAAGGCCAGAACCGCGGCCACGATCTGATTTTGCGTAAGGGAGGAAGTGAAGACCCCCAGGGAAATGAAGGCGCTGCCGAGCAGCAACAACCCCAGATATCCGCTCAGAACGGTGGTCCAACTCGGGTTGGCCACATATCCCATAAGGAGAACGCACGGAAGCGTGCCGGCCATTATGGTGAAAAAAACGGTCAGGGCCGCCGCATACTTGGCGAGCAGAGCCGCAAGATCGTTAACGGGATATGTGAAAAGAAACTCTATCGTCCCCGTTTTTCGCTCCTCTGCGTAAATCCTCATGGTCAGAAGCGGGGATATCAGCAGCAATACGACGCTCAGGTCCATCAGGAGCGGACGCAACACCATATCCGTCACGTCGATCGACGCGGCCCCCATACCCATCCCTCTTTGACTGGCCTGAAAAGCGGCGATGTTGAAAATCGCCATGCCGCTGTAGAAGAAATAGCCGGCAATCACCAGGAAAGTGAACGCCAGCACGTAGAAGATCGGTGATGCAAACAGAGAGTAGAGTTCCTTCCGGTATACAGCAAAGAAACCTTTCATGCTAACTGCTCCCCCTCGGATGGTTCCTCGGTAACGAGTTGTATGAAGATATCCTCGAGACTCATGTCCACAAGCTTCAGTTCGAGCAGGTCCGCCCCTTCGTTTATGGCGAGACGCGCTATTTCGGGCCGCAAGTCCTTGGTGCGATCCGATTCCACCAGGAGACGGTTCTGGCCGTCCTGGGACACCTGGACGCTAAGAATGCCGTCAAGCCGCGCCAGCGCCTGTGCGAGGTCCGCGGCCCGCTGACGGACCTGCAGAGAAACCTGGGCGGATTTTTGTAACTGCCTGGTAAGGTTGGACGGAGTATCGGTGGCCACGATGCGGCCCTTGTTGATAATGAGCACCCGCTGGCAAATCTGCGCCACCTCGGGCAGCACATGGCTGCTCAGCAAAATGGTGTGCTCCTCGCGCAAATCCTTTATCAGTTTTCGAATCTCGATTATCTGGGTGGGATCGAGGCCGATCGTGGGTTCGTCCAGGATGAGGACGGAAGGATTGTTGAGGAGCGCCTGGGCGAGCCCGACACGCTGTTTGTAGCCCTTGGAGAGGTGGGCGATTATCCTGTGCGCAACCTTCTCGAGACCGCATACCGCGACTACTCTCTTGATTTCGCTTTCAATGTTTTTCGCCTCCACCCCCTTGGCTCCCGCCGCATACCTCAGGAACCTCCTCACGGTCAAATCACCGTACAGAGGCACGTTCTCCGGCAGGTATCCCACTTTCTTCCTGACCTCCAGGGACTTCTCGAAACAATCGAGTCCGTCCACCCGCGCGCTTCCCGCCGTGGGAGGCATAAAACAGGTCAGGATCTTCATGGTCGTGGACTTACCCGCTCCGTTGGGACCGAGGAACCCGACAACTTCTCCTTTTCCCACTTCAAAACTTACGTACCGTATCGCCGATACGGCGCCATATAACTTAGTCAACCCCTCTGCTTCGATCATACATCTCCACTCCGGTTATCACTATTCGGATTATTCAACAAACCTCGCCGACAAAGCCATTACCGCGGCTGAGGATGAATCGGGACACGAAAATTGAGTTTTTCCGGTGATTGTAAAGGTCTTTGCGGCAGTACGCCCGGGGTGGGGGAAACGGCCCCCATTGTTTCGTCAAATGCCGGAACCCGGAATGGGATGGTCCACACCGGTCGCCGGCATGCAAGTATCGAAATTATGAGACTTCTGAAAACCTATGAATTCACGGTCGCAAGTGACGGCGCAGCCCGCTAGGAACTGGCCTCACGAGCCGAATCGTCGGCCTGCTTTCCCTTCCCCCGCTTCTTTCCCCTCGACCACGGCCAGATCCTGCCTTTGTGCTCGCTCTTTTCCTTCTCAATCTCCACGTACTCCCGGAGCAACTCCTCCTGCCTGGCATTGACATGCTCGGGTATCCGGACCTCAACCTCCAGGAAAAGATCGCCACGTCCATACCCGCGCAGGCGGGGAACACCCTCCCCCGGATATCGCAAGACCGTGCCGGGTTGAGTCCCCGGTTCGATCTTAATGGTCTTCTTCTCGCCCTCGAGTGTAGTAATTTCGACCTGATCCCCCAGGATGGCCTGAACGAAAGAGATCGTCACCTTGCTGTAAAGATCGTCGCCGTCCCGGTCGAAGCACTCATGGGATTCAACGTGAATCCTGACATAAAGATCTCCGGAAGGACCTCCCCGGAAACCTCCCTCGCCCTCTCCCCTCAACCGCAACCGGGTCCCGGTATCCACTCCGCCGGGGCACTTTACCTGCACTCGCCTGGCCTGTCTCACCCGTCCCTGCCCCTGACACGTCTTACACGGAGAAGTGATCACCCGCCCGCTGCCGTAACACCGGGGGCACGTCGTACTGATACGAAAAAAACCCTGCGTCTGAACTACCTGTCCCTGTCCGCGGCACACCGGACAGGTGGTCTCATCCGTACCCGGTTCCGCTCCGCTTCCCCCGCAATCGCCGCACCTCGCCATGGTATCGATTTCGACTTCCTTTTCCGTTCCGAAGACGGCTTCCTGGAACGCAAGGGACAGATCGTAGGCGAGGTCGTTGCCGGGACGGGCCGCCGTGCGCTGGCGCTGCCCTCCCCCGGAACCGCCGTAGCCGAAGGAGAAGAATTCCTGAAATATGTCGCCGAATGATGAGAAAATATCGTCGAATCCGTGAAATCCGCTGAAGCCCGTTCCCTTAAGGCCTTCGTGGCCGAACCGCTCATAAACCTGACGCTTCTGAGGGTCCCTCAGCACCTCGTAGGCTTCCGCCGCTTCCTTGAACCGCTCCTCAGCCTCCTTATTGCCCGGATTTCGATCGGGGTGATACTGCAGAGCCATCTTTCTGTATGCTTTTTTGATCTCGTCTTCGGAAGCAGTGCGAGAAACCCCAAGAACCTCAAAATAATCACGTTTATCCATTATTCTCATCCGCTCTCTGAACTCTATTCCCGTGCGCCATATCCACCAAATCAATCGATATTATTGCAGTGACGAAGACTAACAGTTTCGTAAACATGTACAACCGGATTGTCAAGACTGCCATGCCCCGAAGCCTACATAAGCTGCATATTGGACTGGAATCTCGCGAGAGAATGCTCTGGATTCCGATAGGCGTCAATCCCTACTTCCCGGCCAGACGTTCAGCGTGTTCTTCCTCGCCGGCCTGTCGATAAGCCTGTATCGCATAAGCAAACTTGCCGGCCGCTTCGGCTTTCTCCGCTAGGTCGAGCCATTCCTCCCTGTTCGGCTCGTGTCCGGAAGCCTGGCGCAGGAGCCGGAACAGAAAGAAGTCGCCCTCGGCCCGCATCGCTTCCGCCAGCCTTTCGAGATCACTTACGGCGCCCGCCTTGATGTAAAAATCCGCGGCATCGTTTATCAAGCCGTTTTCCTCGAAACGCTTCGCCCAACCCAACAACTGCTCGACAGCAACCGTAGACTTATTCAATAAATCACGTTTTTCCCGGCAGGTCAAACTATCCCTTTTCCCCATACCGCCACCCGTTCGCTGCACATACCGTCGTTTCGGACATACCCCCCGGTCGCGCCGAGGTATCAAAGCACGACCGGCCATTGCGCCGGCGGCGACCAAAACGAGGAATGTCGCCTATTCTTCGCTCGGTCCCGCCTCGCCGCCAAGGTCCTCCTGCATCCCATCCATACTATCCGGCAGAGCGACCTGAGCTTCCGATTCCAGCAGTTCTTCCACTTCTTTGTGGATATTCTTGTCTTCGAGCAGCGCGGTCCTGACGGGCAATGCCTCCACTTCTTCGAGTTCCCTGATGTTTTCCACGGAGACTCTTCCCGCCGCTATTTCACGCAGGGCAAGCACGACCTCTTTATTCTTGGGAGCTTCCACATGACCGGACGCGCCGCGGCGCAACTGCAGAACCCGCCGCACAGCCAGCTGCACCAGCGCAAAACGGCTTTCGACATTAGTGAGGCAATCCTCGATCGTCACACGAGCCATCGGCTGCTGTTCCTCCGTTCCACTTCGTGGGGATCAAATGCCGGGCGGGAATCAACGAAAACCGTACCCCTTCTCCCGGCGATATTAAAAATACAACCGACTCCATCCACCGAAACAGGGTATTATATGCAGGATTGAACGAAAGTGGCAATAAAAAAGAACCCGAACGGGAGTTCGGGTTCTTTCTCAGGATCAGACGTGACGGGTTAGTACATGCCGCCCATACCACCCATGCCGCCCATGCCTCCCATACCACCCATGCCGCCCATGCCTCCCATGTCGGGAGCGCCGGCGCCCTTCTTCTCGGGCTTCTCCGCAACCATGGCTTCGGTCGTGAGCAGCAGGCCGGCAACGCTGGCCGCATTCTGCAGGGCAAAGCGAACCACCTTGGTGGGGTCGATAACACCGGCGGCAATCAGGTCTTCGTATTGCTCCGTATCGGCGTTGAAACCGAAAGAGCCTTCACTGTTCTTCACCTTCTCGACAATGACGGAACCTTCGTAGCCGGCGTTATTGGAAATCTGGCGGATGGGCTCTTCCACCGCGCGCTTCACGATATTCTTGCCGAACCCTTCCTCGCCCTCCCACGTCATATCGTCAAGGGCTTTCTGGCACCGCAGCAGGGCAACGCCGCCACCGGGGACGATTCCTTCTTCCACGGCGGCACGGGTCGCATTGAGAGCATCTTCCACGCGGGCTTTCTTTTCCTTCATCTCCGTTTCCGTGGCCGCGCCCACGCGAATGACCGCAACACCGCCAACCAGCTTGGCAAGGCGTTCCTGGAGTTTCTCACGGTCGTAGTCGCTGGTGGTTTCCTCGATCTGAGCGCGAATCTGTCGTACGCGGCCCTCGATCGCATCGCGCACGCCGCCGCCGTCCACGATAGTGGTATTGTCCTTATCGACGACTATCCTCTTGGCAGTGCCGAGGTCCTGGATCGAGACGTTTTCCAGCTTGATGCCGACATCTTCCGATACCACCTGGCCACCGGTGAGGATTGCGATATCCTGCAGTATGGCTTTGCGGCGGTCACCGAAGCCGGGGGCTTTCACGGCGCAAACCCTCAGAGTTCCGCGGAGCCTGTTCACCACCAGGGTGGCGAGGGCCTCACCCTCGATGTCTTCGG
>CAYOVG010000048.1:0-26525 GCA_964407285.1 uncultured Syntrophobacteraceae bacterium | reverse complement strand
GGGGATGAACCGACGGCTACTCCAACGACCATTTATGCTCTGCGGTATTCCCCACGGACGTGGGGATGAACCGGCAGAACGTCGTATCTGTCGCACGGTAGAGGAGTATTCCCCACGGACGTGGGGATGAACCGTCGTCTCAAAACATATTTATTAGCGGAAACGTGTATTCCCCACGGACGTGGGGATGAACCGGCAAAGATCGCAAAAACCCTCAGCAGGGATACGTATTCCCCACGGACGTGGGGATGAACCGAACGCATGGCTTCAGGCGGAGGGCTTCTCGGGGTATTCCCCACGGACGTGGGGATGAACCGTCTCCCTGTCTTGGATTTCAGCTCCACGAAGAGTATTCCCCACGGACGTGGGGATGAACCGAGCCTAGTAGGTGGTGATTCGCCGTCATCTCCGTATTCCCCACGGACGTAGGGATTCCACACACACCGAGCTTGGGGAGTTGGTGGCCATTGACGGTTCGCGCATCGATGCGGTGCTCTCCATAACCTGGGCCGACTACAGGGACGGTTCAAAGAAGGCCGAAGTCCATGTCGGTTTTGACATCAACCGCTCCATTCCCTCCAAGATCTATCTGACCGAGGGCAATGATGGGGAACCTTAGAGCAAGAGGCTGCAACTCTACATGCAAAAACTTAACCGGACATTGCTGAGACAAATCGATCATTGTAGGCAAAGAATGACCAATAAACGATATCGATGTCGATTCCGAAGCCGGACGATCCTGAAATTCTGCTATGGTAATAATGCTGATGTTGAATTAATATGGATTGCGCTGAAGCACAAGCAAAGAGCCGATAATCGTATATAAGGCAAATGGGGAATTTTCAGGCTGAGTACCCGCCGCTACGGCAGTGGCTTCAGGCTGATCTTTGGATCGCGATGGAGAAGCGAATCTTTTGATTCCGCGGGCCCCTCCGGGCGCGTTCCCGTTTCAAGGGAAAGATAAGCCGGCTGGCAGAACTGGAAGCAGCCTTATGATATATCTCGATTTAATACTCAACCTGGCTTTACTGGTGGCCCTGAGCATCGTGTCGGGCTTCGTCGAGAAGCGCTGGCCCCGGAATACGCGCACGGGCGTACTGGTGCAGGGCTTTCTCTTCGGCGGAACCGCCGTAGTCGGAATGCTGCGGCCTCTGAACCTCGGTCCCGGCCTGATCTTCGACGGCCGTTCGGTCATGCTGAGCCTCTGCGCCATGTTCCACGGCCCGTGGGCCGGTTCCACGGCGAGCGTTATGACGGCCTTATGCCGGATTGAACTGGGAGGCGCCGGAGCGTTTACGGGCGTGCTCGTCATCGCGTCGTCGACGGCCATCGGGCTTCTGGGCTACTATCGCCTGAGGCCGAATGTGACGCCGCCATCCATTCAGGCCCTCTATCTTTTCGGCGTCGTGGTCCATCTGGCGATGATCGCGCTGATGTTCACGCTGCCGGAAAATGCGGGACCGGCGGTTGTCGGACGCATCGGCCCTCCCGTGATGTTGCTCTTCCCTCTGGCGACGATCCTTGCGGGGAAGATACTCTCGGACCAGGTGGCGGCCGCCCGAACCCTGGAGGACCTGCGGGCGACGAAGCAGAACCTGGCCATTACGCTGCAATCCATCGGTGACGCCGTCATCTCGACAAATCTCAAAGGCGAGATCGCATTCATGAACCCTGTTGCCGAAACCCTTACCGGCTGGTCACAGGCCGAGGCTTTCGGCAAACCATTGGGCGAAGTCCTTCGCGTCGTCAACGAACGGACGCGCGAGAACGTGGAAGACCCGGTGAGCAAGGTACTGAGAGAGGGCAAGGTGGTGGGGCTGGCCAACCATACGCTGCTCATGGCGAAGGACGGAACCGAGCGCCCCATCGCCGACTCGGCGGCGCCCATCCGGGACGAACGGGGAAAATGCACCGGCGTGGTGATGGTCTTTCGCGATCAGGACCGGGAGCGCCGGGCGCACAGGCTCATGCAGGCGAGGCTCGCGCTCCTTGAATATGCGACGACTCACACCCTCGACGAACTTCTGACCAAAGCCCTGGATGAGACCTGCGCGCTCGTCGACAGCCCGATCGGATTTTACCACTTCGTCGAGGCGGACCAAAAGACCCTTTCCCCGCAACAGTGGTCAACCCGCACACTCATGGAATTCTGCCGGGCCGAAGGCAAGGGGATGCACTGCGGGATCGACCGGGCCGGGGTGTGGGTGGAATGCGTCCACCGGAAAGAAGCCGTCGTGCACAACGACTACGCCTCGCTGCCGCACAGGAAAGGTCTTCCCGAAGGCCATGCCGAGGTGGTGCGTGAACTGGTGGTCCCCATCATGAAACAGGAGGCGGTGGTCGCCGTCCTGGGGGTGGGAAACAAACCGTCGGACTACACGGAAGAAGACGTGGAGACGGTCTCCTACCTGGCCGACGTGACCTGGCAGATCGTCGACAAGAAACACACGGAGGAGGCTCTACGGGAGAGCGAAGAGCGGTTCCGCGTCATGTCGGAACTATCGCACAACGCCATTTGCATCCTCGATGAAAACGGGAAAATCATCTGGGCCAACAGGAAAGCAGTGGAGATCAGCGGCTATACGAAGGAGCAGATCCTGCAAGCGCAATCTTTCCTCCAGTTTCTCGCCCCCGAGTCCGTGGAATTCGTGACGGGCAACTTCATGAAGTTCGTCGAAGGCAAGGAATACGAACAGCATTACTTCTTCGAGATCATCCGGGCCGACGGCCGGAAACGCCTCATGGAGAAATTCATGACGGACTTCAGTGACAGCCGGGGCAAGAAACACCTTATCGTCAGCATGCTCGACATCACCGAACGAAAGCAGGCCGAGGGCGAGCAGGAGAGGCTGCGAAGTCAACTGCTCCAGGTCCAGAAGATGGAAGCGGTGGGAAGGCTGGCCGGTGGAGTGGCCCACGACTTCAACAACATGCTCTCCATAATCATCGGCCATGCCGAGATGATTCTCGCCGAAATCGGCCCCGACAGTCCTTTCCACCCCAACGTTATGGAGATGAAGACCGCCGCCCTGCGCTCGGCGGACCTCACGCGGCAACTCCTGGCCTTTGCGCGCAAGCAGACGGTCAGCCCCAGGATACTGGATCTCAACGAAACCGCTGCCGGCATTTTGAAGATGCTGCGGCGATTGATCGGAGAGGACATCAACCTGGTATGGGTCCCCGGCCCCGGCGTCTGGCCCGTGAAGATCGATCCCTCCCAGCTCGACCAGGTCCTGGCCAACCTGGCGGTCAACGCCAGGGATGCCATCGGAGGCGTGGGGACCATGACCATCGAGACCGCCAATGTCGTTCTCGACGAGTCGTATTGCCGGACTCACAGGGGCTTCACACCCGGAGACTACGCCATGCTTGCGGTCAGCGACACGGGAGCCGGCATGGACAAAGAGACCGTCGATCACATCTTCGAACCGTTCTATACGACCAAGGAACTGGGGAAGGGAACGGGACTGGGGCTTTCCACGGTGTACGGCATCGTCAAACAGAACCACGGATTCATCAACGTGTACAGCGAACCGGGACGAGGCGCCGCTTTCAAGATTTACCTGCCGCGCGCCGAGCGGCAGGCCGAAGAAAAATCCGCTCGGGGGAGCAACAAGGACCTGAAAGGAATCGAAACGGTGCTCCTGGTGGAAGACGAAGAGTCGATTCTCACCCTGGGCAAGGCTATCCTGACGCGGCACGGTTACACGGTGTTGGCGGCGAACCGTCCGGAAGAGGCCCTGAGGATAGCCGAAAGCCATCCCGGCCGCATCGACCTGCTGATCACGGATGTGGTGATGCCGGGGATGAACGGCAAAGACCTCGAAGAGAAGCTAAATGCCGTCAAACCGGGGTTCAAGTGCATTTACATGTCCGGCTACACAGCCAATGTCATCGCCCATCACGGCGTCCTCGATGAAGGAATCCATTTCCTGCAAAAACCGTTTTCGGTGATGACCCTGGCGGAAAAGGTACGGGAGGTGCTGGACACGTGAAAACCCGTTTTGCCTTCGAGCAGGATTTTCACCCTGCCCGATTTCGGCCGGAAGGACCGGGAGGGGCGGCGGTCGAGCGCCTCGACGGCTTCACCGGCGCGAGTGGACGCCCGGCTGTGCCGCCTTCACGCATTGAGAGCGCATCGGCGCCGCCCCCCTGAATATCCCGCCTGCTTCGCCTCGACCGTGAGCAAGCCCGACAGCCGAGGAACCGAACAACAATCTCCGTGCTTCAGAACGTGAACACCTTGTATTCCGGGTCCGCCATCATCGCGACGAGAACGGGCGCCGGGGAGATCACCGCCCCGTCGATGAGGTCGTCGGGGGAAACAAGGCGCTTGTCGGCGCAGGCCTTGCAAACATGTACCGGGGTCTTGAGATCTATCAGCTTATCCAGGAGGTCCTTCATGTGTTCTCCCGTGGAAGAGCGGATGCCCTGAGCCATGCCGAGCTGAGCCCAGTGAATGGCGTCGTCGATGAGAAAGATTTCAACGTGATTGCCCTGCTCCGCGGCGATGGAGGCAAACTGCACTGCACGGGTAGCTCCTCCGGACTTCTCGAATCCCTTGGACATAATGAACAGCATTTTGGTCATGTGAATCCGCTCCTTTCCGGCTTCCGCCCGTATGTAACCCCACTCCCGATGTACTCGATTGCGGCTCCCGGCCGCCCGTTTCCCGCGGTCGAAAAGCCCTCCCCACTTCCCGTTCGACTGCGCCGCGGCGGCTGACCGCCTCGAAATGCGGCAGCGGCGGCGCCGTATGCGCGCGGCAGCGACATCAACAACAGCTTGCCGGCTGTATCGACAACCACGGGTACCGGCATCGACGCCACCACCACCCTATCACAGACTTCCGGTTTCTCAAAGCATAACGATCGGGCTCGCTCCCCGGGGGCATCCATATCTTTTCTTCTCTTCCCTACAGGGGGGAACCTCGGGGATTGCGTTCGACGGTCTCCCCATGGTACATACATGCTCCTCGTGGAGGGGGAAAAGGATGGAAAAATGCGGTTCCGCTAAAAGGAGACCGGGAGACAAACTCAAGGGGAGCATGTATAAGCCGTCCGGCTGGAGTGGCGTTGCAGCCGGTAGAGTCGGGAGCATTCCCGGTAAAGTCCGGAGCGTTTTCGCCATGGCCGGCAGACTCCGCAAGCCGGCGGTACGGCTTATGGTCGGCTTGTTCCTGGCTTCCCTGGTTGCGGTGCTTGTCCTGAGGTTCATTCCGCCCGTGACCAGCGCGTTCATGGTCGAGAGGTGGCGTCAGGGACTCTTCGATTCGCACGACCGTACGGCAATCAGATACGATTGGGTCGGCTGGAAGGAAATCTCTCCTCAAATGGCCCTGGCGGCGGTTGCATCCGAAGATCAAAAATTCCCGGATCATTTTGGATTCGACTTCGAATCCATAGCCGAAGCCCTGGAAGACGCGGAGGAAGGCGGCAGGCTCCGCGGGGCCAGCACGATCAGCCAGCAGGTTGCCAAGAACCTGTTCCTTTGGAACGGAAAAAGCTTCATCCGGAAGGGGCTGGAAGCCTACTTCACCGTTCTGATGGAGCTGCTCTGGCCGAAGAGGCGGATTCTCGAGATCTATTTGAATATAGCGGAGTTCGGGGATGGCTTGTATGGAGTGAAAGCAGCGGCGGCAAAGTTCTTTGGAAAGTCTCCGGCGAGACTGACGAAGAAAGAGTCGGCCATGTTGGCGGCGGTCCTTCCCAATCCGATAAGGTACAGGGTGGAGGCCCCGTCGGCATACGTGAAGCGCAGGGCGCAAAGAATCGAAAAGCAGATGAGCAACCTCGGACCGTCGTACCTGCGGGGCGTCTGGAGCGCATCCTGAGCGCGCTCCGGACGGGGCTGACAACTGTTCCTCCGAAGAGGCGGGGCGGTTGCCTGCCGTCGGAACGGCGCCCGACTTCGGACGACACGGCCCGTTCAGAATGTGATATTATAGTTGTACCGGCGTTGAATCAAAGCGAGCTCACCAATGGAACTTTGCCGGTAAACGGGGGTGGGAATATTGCGGCCTGAAGCTGCCTATCTGATGAAGGAAGACCAGCACGCGTACGAGATTCGTTCCAAAGGAGAGTCTTCCCGTTCGCCGTGCAGGCACACGTTGATAGACCTCTTCTGTGGAGCAGGCGGCATGACGCTCGGATTTTCCGGGAAGTTCGGCCATCCTTTTGAAGCCGTCTGGGCTAACGATTTCAACAGGTTCTGCGCGGAAACTTACAACAGAAATTTCGGCCCCCATTGCGTTCCCGGAGACATTATCGATATTCTGAATGATGGAAGCGTGAAGATACCATCCGCGGATGTCGTGATCGGTGGACCTCCATGCCAGGGTTTCAGTTTGCTGAATAAACAAAGAGACAATGATCCGAGAAAACAGTTGTGGCGTCCCTTTTTGGAAGTGGTGCGCAGATGCGACGCCCAAGTTTTCGTCATGGAGAATGTCCCGCAGTTGATCGGAACTCACGAGCATGACGAAATAACGGGCGCCGCTCAATCGCTGGGTTTCAAAGTCCGTTATGGAAAGCTTCTGGCTGCGGACTACGGAGTACCGCAACTTAGACTCCGCGCTTTCATCATCGGATGTAGATTTGCCGATCCCTCTCCGTTGTTTCCGCCCAGGAAGACGCACTACAAACCGGACTCCGGCGGTTTTCAAATCACCTTCGGGATGTGCGGAGATGATGACTATCTCCTGAAACCGGAGCCGTGGAAGACGGTTAGGGACGCCATCGGAGACTTGCCTCCTCCCGTGGGAACGGAAATAAGAGATGTCGCTCCTCCGTTGGACCTCCACTTTGGCAGGAACCCGACTGAGAAGAGCTTGAGAAGATATAGGGCCATCCCCGAACAGGGCATGAATCGTTTCGATTTACAGAGGATTGCCCCCGAGCTTACACCGGACTGTTGGCACAGAAAAAAGCAGGGAGGGACCGATCTGTTCGGTCGGCTTTGGTGGGACAGACCCGCCTTCACCATTCGTACGGAGTTCTTTAAACCGGAAAAGGGGCGTTGCCTCCATCCGGAACAGCACCGGCCGATCACGCACAGAGAAGCGGCTCGTTTTCAGGCATTCCCCGACGATTTTCAATTTACGGGCTCCAAAATTGAGATCGCCAGGCAAATAGGCAACGCCGTCCCTCCTTTACTTGCCGCCCGGTTGGCCGATGTGGTCCTCGTGCTTCTCTCAACCCAATCCGAGAATTTGAATGGACGTCTTCAGCAAGGAAAAAAGAAGCCGGATAATGTCCAGGGTTGGAGGAAAGAACACGAAGCCTGAACTGATCGTCCGATCCTTGCTTCATAAAATGGGCTATCGGTTTAGAATTCATCGTGGAGACCTCCCCGGAAACCCTGATATCAGCTTGCCGAAACACAAGAAAATCATATTCGTTCACGGCTGCTTCTGGCATGGACACCTCGAGTGCAGGCGAGCCGGAAGACCCTCGACGAATCAGGAGTTTTGGCAGAACAAGCTCGACAAGAACATTGAGCGGGACCGGCAAAACATTGCCGCGCTCGAGGCTCTCGGCTGGACTGTTATGGTGATCTGGCAATGCGAGACGAAAGACCTGGTGAAATTGGAGCAAAAGATAGAGAGTTTCATGAACAAGGCCGCCGAACAACCCGGGATGGCATGAAATATCGAAACCAGAAGCCATTAGAAAAGAACTCGAGAAGCTCATTATCAACTTCTGGTGCCGGACATTTCTTAAGGACGCGGGAGGTACCCCCCGGCAAAATCTAGAGTTCGCACCGCCATCACAGGTCAAGTTGCGACCTCGCTATTGCCATGGTTGTCGAGAGTTTGCAGAAAAAGTGTCCGGTAGTGAATTAGGGCTCATCAGCCGTATGATCCTTTCCTGTGCGCTGCCGTAGCACATAAGATTGATGCTGCCGTAACAGGACATTTCCGTATATTGCAGGATGGATCAGCATCGTGGACACATATCTGTAATAGCTCCTGATTCGTAGGGTGGGGCGGGCAACGCTTCGCCCTTGCCCGCCCCACCCTACCCCGTTTCCCGACAGCGTAACCCTCTATTTCTTCGTCCCGCCGAGTTCCTTGCCCATCGAGAACGCCTTGCCGACGGGCCCGCCGACGCCGTAATAGTCCCTGCGTCCCGGATCGAAGATGAAGGGCTTGACCCTGGTCAGTTCCGGCATGCCGTCCTCTCCCAGCACGGAATCGTCCGCCTTGATGTCGACGACTTCGCCGATGAACTGCGTGTGGAGCCCGATCTCGACAATGTGGAGGACTTTGCATTCCAGGATTATCGGAAACTCCATCACGTAGGGGGCGTCTACGATCTCGCTGCGGGCCGCCGTGAGTCCGGCGACGGCGAATTTGTCTTCGGCCCGTCCCGAGGCTATCCCGAAGTAGTCGGCCTCCCTGGCGTGCGCCTCGGAGGGGATGCTCACGGTAAACGCTTTCCGCTCCTTCATGGCCGAGTGGCTGTAAGTGGCTTCCCTGAGAGACACGCATACGCACGGCGGACTGGAGCAGCAGATGCCTCCCCATGAGGCCGTCATTACGTTGGGCTTTCCGTCCTTGTCGTAGGTCCCGACGACCCAGACCGGCGTCGTGTAGGCAAACGGCTTCGCTCCTATGGACTTTTTCATGGCAAACCTCCCGGCATTCGACAGTCAGTGTGTTGAGATGGTTGAGTCGAGACAGTTGAACGGAAATCACGAGGGCATGAGGCCCGTTTCTCAAATCACTCCAAAGTACAGCAACGCCCCGGCCACCACCGCGATCAACACCCGGTAGTACCCGAAGACGGCCAGGCTGTGGCGGTTGAGGTACGCCACCATCCACTTCACGGATACCACCGCGAAGATGAAGGCCCCCAAGAGCCCGACCCCCATCGATACGGCATCGAACATCTGCAGCATCAAGTGGCCGTGCTTGTAGGCGTCAAGGGCCGTGGCGGCGGTGAGGGTCACCAGCCCCAGCAGGAAGCTGAACTCGACCGCCGCGGGCATCGAAAGCCCGACCAGCAGCCCCCCCGCGATCGTAACGAGGCTTCGGCTTACTCCGGGCCACATGGCCACGCACTGCAAAACTCCGATCACGAAGGCCATCCGGATATTGAGCCCGTTGAGCGGCTTCCCGCCCCGCAACGTCCTCGCCCCCGGCCTCTTCCGCCGCGAGAGGGCGAGAATGGCCAGGCCGCCCACGAACCACGCCGCTATGACGGGCCACATTCCGAAAAGATAGGTCTTGATCAACTTGTTGAAAATAAGTCCGATGACCGCCGCCGGGATGAACGCCGCGATGATGTTGGCGGCCATCCTGAACCCGTCCCTGTCCTTTCCGGCCAACCCCAGCAGCATCTGCTTCACGCGCCTGCCGTAGAGTCCCAGCACGGCGATGATCGCACCCGCCTGGATGACGATCGCGTAGGCGTCCGCGGCATCCTTCTCGTTCTCCTCCGCCCCCGGAGGATCGCCCGGATCGGGCTTGCCTATCCCCATGAGGCTCTGGGCCACGAGCAAATGCCCCGTCGAACTGACGGGCAGGTACTCGGTGAGCCCTTCCGTGATTCCCAGCACCAGCGCCTGGCCAATAGTCATCCTGCGACCGCTTTGCCCGTCGCTCCCGTTTTGCCCGTCGTGCCCCTCATGTCCGGGCCCTCCGTCTTCCACCATCGCCGCCGCCCACGCTTGCGCGGGCGCAACCTCCCCGGGCAAAACCGCTACAGGCGCAAACGTCCAGGACACAACCGCTGCAACCAACGCAACGACAAAAAGAACGGGTACCGCACGAACCGCGGCGCGAATACTCATCGACATTGATTGCGCTCCTCGGGGAAAACCACCCGCGCCTCCCGTATAAAGAGGGCTTTCAGCTTGTCCCAGAAATTGCCGCCCAGGACAAAGAGGGATATCAAAAACATGGCGTCCGCACCCAGATTGACCCACAGACGTTCCGGGGAGACATCGGGCAGCCAGTGCGGGGCATAGGCCATAATATATGCCGGAACTGTCGGCAAAACGAATAGAACGAGGCCGATCGAATAGCGGGTGCGCCCCACCTCGACGGCAGGCTTCAAACGCCCGAGGAGCGACAGCGCCTTCGTCTTGATGCGTTCGTAATTCTCGCGGCCGAGCACGGCCACGGCGGCAAGCATAAGGATCTCGGGAATACCGAGGCTCAGCGCCCCGATAATGGCTGCCTTGAGTGAAACCGGCAGGTCAAGCGCGGCCACCAGGAACCCTCCCAGCGGCGCGATGCAGGAGAGCGCCAACAGCGCCATTCCCACCTTGAAGCGAAGGTCCGGCTTGCGATTCTGACGGTTCCCACGTTCCATGCCCCAATATCCTTTACGACTTCCGTCCCTAACGCCCGAAGGAAGTACTCTCCTTCAGGCGAATCGCCACCGCCACGCCCAGTTCGTGCTGCAGTTCCTGTCCGAGCCCCTGTATGAGCCGCTCCAGGTTCTTGATCTCATCGGAGAAGAGCTGCTCGTCCGCCTCCAGCCAGATTTCCAGGTAGTCGCGCAAGTCCCGTATCGCGGCCGCGAGGTGGAAGTTGGCGGGACGAAACCCGAGATACCTCTCGATCAGGGCCAGAACGTGCTGCGGGTACACCTTGACCCCCCGGATGACCATCGCGTCGTCCGTCCTGCTGGGGAGCCACTCCAGGCGCTTCAGCGTCCGTCCGCAGGAGCACGCGCCCGGCAGCAGCCGCACACGGTCCCCCGTGCGGAACCGGATGAGCGGGAACGCCCGCGTGGTCAGAGTCGTCAGGATGAGTTCCCCCGCCTCCCCTTCCGGCAGCACCTCTCCCGAAACCGGGTCGATCACTTCGGGCAGGAAATGGTCGTCGCTGATATGGAGCCCGTCCCGCGCCGCGCATTCGAACGCCAGCGCAGGCCCCGGCACCTCGCTCAACCCGTAGTGCACCCACGTGCGCACGTGGAGCCGGTCCTCGATGAGCGCGCGCATCTCGTCTTCCGGCGCCTCCCCGACGAGGATGAGCATCTTGAGGGCCAGCACGTTGGGGTTGATGTTCCGTCGAAAGAGCACGCTCATGAGCTGCGCCGCGGCCGACGGCGTCGTGATGAGCACGGACGTCCTGTAGTCGCAGAGCACCATCACCTGCTTTTCCGGCGGCAGGAAGGTCAGCGGGATCACGCTCGCCTCCATGGCTTCCGCTCCGTCCTTGTAGTCGCGCCCCCAGTTCGCAAGCCCCGGGTCCAGCTCGATCTGCAAAATGTCGGCGGCCGATAAGCCGGAAGCCGTCAGCGCCCGCGCCACCACCTGGCGCCAGAACGACAGGTCCTGCCGGTTGTAGCCGCTCACCATGGGCTGAATTCCGCTTCCCGGAGCCGTATGGATGCGCACCACGTCCCGGAGCGGAACGGCGAAAATGCCGTACGGGTAGTTCTCCCCGAGGTGCCGGCGCTCGGTGAACGGAATCCGGCGCAGGTCGGCAAGGTCCTCCACCCGGGCCGGATCTATGTCTCCCTCTTGCCGGAAGTGGTTGCGGTAGAATGGAACATTTTTGTATGCCCGGTTGAGCGTGCTCTGCAGCCGCTCCAACTGCTGCTGCGCCCGCTCCTCGGGGTCCATGCACTCTTCCCTGGCATTCCAGATGGGCATCGCCTACGCCCTCCCTTCGTCAAATTCCCGGTAGTCCCTACCCAGATAGGCCCGCTTGACGTCCTGGTCCGCGAGCAGGTCGGCGGCCGGACCGTCCAGCACGATTCTTCCGTTCTCGAGCACGTAGCCGCGGTCCGCGATCTGAAGGGCCGCCCGTGCGTTCTGTTCCACCAGGAGGATGGTGAGCCCGCGCTCCCTCAGTTGCGCGAGGGTCTCCAGGATTTTCTTCACCAGCAGCGGGGCCAGTCCCATGGAGGGTTCGTCCAGGAGCAGGAGCCGCGGCTTCGACATGAGCGCCCTCGCGATGGCGAGCATCTGCTGCTCCCCCCCGGAGAGCGTGCCGGCGGGCTGCCTGGCCCTCTCCCTCAGAACGGGAAACAGGTCGAACATCTCCTCGATCTCCTGGGCAATGGCTTTGCGCTCCCGGCGGCGGTAGCGCAGGTACGCCCCCAGTTGCAGGTTGTCGAGCACGGTCATGGGCGGGAAGATCCACCGCCCCTCCGGCACCAGGCTGATCCCCTTAGCCGTGATGGCGGGAGGCTTGAGCCCCTTGAGCGGCGCTTTCTCGAACTGGACATCGCCCTCCCACTGGGAGAGGAGTCCGCAGACGGCCTGCATCAGCGTGCTCTTCCCCGCCCCGTTGGCCCCGATGAGCGCGATCAGTTCGCCGGGGCGAACGGAAAGGCTCACGCCGTTGATGGCCTGGATACGCCCGTAATAGCACTTCAGATTGCGGATACGCAGCATTGCACGATTACCCTTTTTATTCGTCCTTTCCGAGGTACGCTTCCATGACCGCTTCGTTCGCCTGGATCTCCCGAGGCGTGCCTTCGGCCAGTTTCTTTCCCTGGTTCAACACGACCAGGCGGTCCGATATTTCCATGGTGAGGCTCATGTCGTGCTCGACGAGAATGAGGGTTATGCCCCGGTCCCGAATCTTTCGCATCAACTCGCCCAGGTGCTGCGTTTCGACGGCATTGAGCCCCGCGGCGGGTTCGTCCAGCAGGAGCAGTTTCGGCTCCGTGCCCAGGGCGCGGGCGATCTCCAGAAACCGCTGCCACCCGAAGGGCAGGTCGCCGCTCCGCCTCTGCGCAAGGTCCTGAATCCCCATGAATTCAAGGAGCCTCATGGCCTCTTCCCGGGCTTCCTTCTCCTCCCGCCTGATCCGGGGCCACCGCCCCACAGCCCCCGGAAACCCGGCGCGCATCCGCACATGCCGGCCCACCAGGACATTTTCCAGCGCCGTCATGCTCTCGAAGAGCTCCACGTTCTGGAACGTGCGCGCAATCCCCATCCGGACCAGTTCGTGGATCTTCCTTCCCTGGATTTCACGGCCGCCGAAGGCGACCCACCCGCTGTCGGGAGCGTAAGCCCCGGTTATGACGTTGAAAAGGGTTGTCTTTCCGGCCCCGTTGGGTCCGATCACCGCTTGGATGACCCCCTCCGGGACTTCGAAGGAGACATCCTGGAGCGCCTTGATGCCCCCGAAGGACCTGGAGATCCTCTCAAGCTTTAGAAGCGGGTTTATGGGACTTGTTGTCGCCGTATCCGTGTTTCGATCGTTCATAGATGTCGAATATTCCTCGCGTAAGGCCCTGAGGAAGGAAAATCATGACCGTCATCAGGATGAATCCGTAAATCGTTATTTCGTAGTCCGCAAAGACGTGAAGCCATTCCGGCAGGAGCGTGAGAAGGAAGGCCCCCAGGAGCGATCCCCAGATACTGGCCATGCCGCCGATCACCACCATGGTGACCAGCCGGATGGACGTCATGAAGTCGAACGAGCCGGGGCTGATGAAGCTTATCAGGTGAGCGTA
The DNA here is from genome assembly GCA_964407285.1 of uncultured Syntrophobacteraceae bacterium. Classification (GTDB taxonomy): domain Bacteria; phylum Desulfobacterota; class Syntrophobacteria; order Syntrophobacterales; family Syntrophobacteraceae; genus CAYOVG01. Next base: position 13,095 of record CAYOVG010000048.1, on the reverse strand, counting down.
GAGAAAGCCCGCCACGGCGGCCATAACCGCGCTCATCACGAAGATCGACACCTTGATGCGGCTCGTGTCCACTCCCATGGCGGCGGCCGCCTTCTCGCTGTCGTGAATGGCCCTGAGCGCCCGTCCCATCCGCGAATCCACCAGCCGCTCGCATACCACGAACGCCACGAAAACCACCAGCCACACCAGGTAGAAATAGCTCCTCCCGCCCTGCAGCGACAGCGACCCCACTTCCAGCGGAGGAATTCCCGTAAGCCCCGACGCCCCTCCGGTAAAGCTGCTCCATTCGCGGAAAGCTATATTGACGATTATCCCGAACCCCAGGGTCCCCATGCCGAGGTAGTAGCCGGAGAGCTTGAGGGTCGGACGGCCGACCACGTACGCCACGAAGGCCGTCAGCAGGAGCGCCGCTGGAAGGGCGCTCCACGGCGACCAGTGGTAGTGGACCGTGAGGACGGCGGAAGTGTAGGCCCCGAGGCCGTAGAAGGCGGCGTGTCCGAGAGAGATCTGCCCGGCGTAGCCCATGAGCATATTGAGCCCGAGCGCCAGGATCGTATTGATTCCGACGATGGTGAGAAGTTTCAGCGTATACGGATTTCCGGCCGCCGAACCGGTCGCCGCTATCACGACGAGGAAGACGATATTGCGCAATAAAGCGACCGGGAGGGAAGAAAACGAGAGGACGGGAGTACGGATAGATGAAGACGAGGCGCGACTTCCGGCCGGGCCTGCAATTACGGGTTCGGCGGGAAGAGCGGACGCAAGGACGCCGGATTTCGACGGCGCGGAGGCAACGGCCCCTGGAGACGGGAGGTCCGAAGACCGCACGGATACGGAGGGTACATCACCACCCTCCGTATTTTGGTTCATGGATTCATCACTGTGCCGGCTTCCGTTCTCTTTCTTCATCCCGTCTTCCCGTCCATCCATTTATTTATCTGTATCTTTCCGTAAAATCCGACAAACCTGGTTTGTCTTCTTCGGTGCAAAAAGATGGGACGGCCAGGGCGACTATTTGCCCGGGCCTCCCGATTTCTTCTTTTTCCCGCATCCCCCGAATCCGGTCCTCCCGTCTAAAATCGATGCACTTCCTTGACTCCGAGCAGGCCGCTGGGCCGCACGTAGAGGATAAAGAGCAGCAGCAGGAAGGCGATGGCGTCCTTCAGGCTCGATGAGTAGAAACCGACCCCGAGGGATTCGAGCACGCCCAGCAGGAGCCCTCCGGTGACCGCGCCCAGGGAGCTTCCGAGTCCCCCAAGCATGGCGGCGCAAAAGCCCTTTAGCCCCAGCATGGTCCCCATGTCGAAGCTGCACATGGTGATGGGAGCGATGAGGATGCCGGCCACCGCGCCCATGGCGGAACTGATGGCGAAAGCGAGCAGCACCATCCGCTCGCTCGGAATCCCCAGTATCCATGCGGCCCGCTTGTTGATGGAACAGGCCTCCATGGCCTTTCCGGTCATGGTGGCCTTGTAGAAAACCTGCAGGACCACCACGATGAGCGCGCCGACCCCCAGCACCCACAGGCTCTGCGGCAGCAGCGTGGCCCCCGCGATTTCCAGGGGAGCGTTGCGCGAAAACGCGGACACGCTGTGAGTGTCCTTTCCCCAACTCAGCATGGCGACGCCGCGAAGGAAGATGGAGGCTCCGACCGTTATGATGACGAGCACGATGGGATGAGGCTTTCGGACGTTGCGAATGGCCAGCCGTTCGAGTAGGAGCCCCACGACGGAGACCCCCGCCACCGACAGCGCGAAGGCGACCGGGAGCGGCAGTTTCAGCCCCATCCTGAGCGTCACCATGCTGAGCGCCCCCAGCATGACGAACTCCCCCTGGGCGAAGTTGATGAGCCTGGTGGCGTTGTACAGCATCGTAAAACCGAGGGCGATCACGGCGTAGATCGCCCCGTTGGTTATACCGGAAAACAAGTATTGCAGAAGTTCGCTTAGATCAATTCCCACTTCCCGTCCTTGATTCTTACCATCACGAAGGCATCGGAACCCAGGCCGTTATGGTCTTCGGGCGTGTAGTTAAACGTGCCCGTCACCCCCACGTAGCCTGTGGTCTTCTCCAGGTTTGCGCGAATCTTCTCCGCATCGCCTCCGGTTCCCTTGAGCGCCGCGGCGAGCATCTGCATGGCGTCGTAAGCGTAGCCGCCGAAACTCGACGCGGGGGCATCGTAGCGTTTCTTGTACTGATCGATGTAGTTCATGAGCACTGACTTCTGGGGGTCGGTGTCGGGGAGGATGCCGGCCACGAGCAGCTTGCCGGTGGGGAGCAGTTCCCCGTTGGCGGCTTCGCCCGCCAGTTCGAGAAACTTGGGCGATGCGACGCCGTGGCTCTGGTAAATGGGCACGTCGATCTTGAGCTGCTCGACGTTCTTAGCAATCACGGCAGGTCCCGGATTGGTGCCCCAGCATACGATGGCCTGCGGCTGAGCTTTCCGGAGCTTGGTCAGTTGGGCCGTCATGTCGGTATCCTTGGCGTCGAAACTTTCCGCCTGCAAGATCTCGATCCCATAGTTGGGGGCCTGAGCGGTCAACTGCTCCTTGCCGCTTTCTCCGAACGAGTTGGCCACCGTGATGATCCCGATCTTGGCGATGTTGTTCTTCTTCATGTGATCGTAGATGGTCTTCACGGCGAGAACGTCGTTTTGGGCCGTCTTGAAAACCCAGGGCTTCACCGGTTCCGTGATTTTGACTCCGGCAGCGCAACTGATGAAGGGAATCTTGTTCTTCTCGACGATGGGGACGACGGGAAGAGTGGTCGGCGTAAGGCTCGGACCGATGATGGCGATCACTTTGTCCGAGCTTATCAGCTTGTCTGCGTGCAGGACCGCTTTGTCGGGGCTTCCCTCGTCGTCGTAGATCACCGCTTCGAGCTTGCGGCCGTCGATTCCGCCTTTGGCGTTGATTTCATCGATGACCATCTCGAGGCTCTTCTTCTCCGGGTCTCCGAGGAAGGACTGTGCCCCGGTGACGGTGAATATCCCTCCGATCTTGTACGTGTCCTCCGCCCCGGCCGTCCGAGGGAGCATTCCACAGGCAACCAGTCCGATGATGACAACCGCCTTCAACATAGCCGTACACCCTGACCTGAATCGCATACCGTCCCCTCTCTTTCGTGTTCCCTTCAGTGAAAGTTATCAGTTATCGTCCGGACCACCATATAAACAACGGGGCCGGACGCCGGTTCCCGGATGTTGAATGAGCTTCTCATGGTTCCCACGCTCCGGCGTGGGAACATGACGCGCGTTTTTCCGTGCGGATGACGAGGTCCCGCGCAAAGGAATCCCCCCACCCATTCACCCATTCACCCACTCACCCATTCACCCACCTACATAGCATACAGTTCGTTACCTTCGATGACCCTGATGCCGTTTTCCTTGAGCAGCCTCGCCGCCTCGTCGATATTGTCGAAGCGGAAGATGATGACGGCGTTGCTGCCGCTTTGCTGCACGAAAGCGTACATGTATTCCACGTTGATGCTGGCTTTGTAGAGGGTATTGAGGATCTGGTGCAGTCCTCCCGGGCGGTCCGCGACCTCCACGGCCAGCACGTCCGTCCTGCTGACGGTGAAACCGTGCTCCTTGAGCACTTCCTTGGCCTTTGCGTTGTCGTTCACTATCAGGCGCAGGATGCCGAAATCGGACGTGTCCGCAAGAGAAAGCGCCCTGATGTTGATTCCCGCTTCGGACAGTATCCGGCTCACCTCGGCCAGCCGTCCGGCCTTATTCTCCAAAAAGATGGAAATCTGTTCCACACGCATTTTCAGGCCTCCCTTTAGGAACCGAGTTAGATTTTGCGATTGTCGATGACCCTCTTGGCCTTCCCTTCACTGCGCTCGATGGTCTTGGGTTCGACGAGCTTCACCTTCGCCGAGACACCGAAGTATTCCTTGATATTCTTGGAGATTTTCTTCTCCACCTGCTGGAGCTTCTTGACCTCGTCCGAGAAGGTGCGTTCGCCGACTTCCACCATGACCGTGAGGACGTCGAGGTTCCCTTCCCTGTCCACGACCAACTGGTAGTGCGGTTCGACTTCCTCGATCTCCATGAGGACGCTCTCGATCTGGGACGGGAAGACGTTCACGCCGCGAATGATGAGCATGTCGTCTGTGCGGCCGCTCACCCGGCTCATGCGGACGCTCGTCCGCCCGCAGGTACAGGGCTCGATGGTGAGGGAGGAAATATCCCGCGTCCGGTAACGGATGACCGGGAAGGCTTCCTTGGTAATGGACGTGAACACGAGTTCGCCCTTTTCGCCGTAGGGCAGCGCCTTTCCGGTTTCGGGATCGATGATTTCCGGGATGAAGTGGTCGTCGAAAATGTGCAGGCCCGCTTTGGCTTCGAGGCATTCGACGGCTACGCCCGGCCCCATCACCTCGCTCAGTCCGTAGATGTCGAGAGCGCTCAGGTTGAGTTTCCTTTCGAGTTCATCGCGCATCCTCTCGGACCACGGTTCGGCGCCGAAAATGCCGGCCTTGAACTTGAGCGTCCTGAAGTCGACCCCGAGTTCTTCCGCGACCTCGGCCAGGTGGAGCGTGTAGGACGGCGTGGCGGTGATGATCGTGGGACCGAAGTCCTTCATGATCATGATCTGGCGCTTCGTGTTTCCGCCGGAGATGGGAATGACGGAAGCGCCAAGCCGTTCAGCGCCGTAGTGAACGCCGAGTCCGCCGGTGAAGAGACCGTATCCGTAGGCGTTGTGGATGATGTCGCCGCGGGTGGCCCCGGCTGCCGACAGGGAACGCGCCATGAGTTCGGACCAGGTCTGGATGTCCCTGGCCGTGTACCCGACGACGGTGGGCTTGCCGGTCGTCCCCGAGGATGCGTGAATGCGGACCACGTTGTCCATAGGGGCCGCAAAGAGGCCGAAAGGATAGTTGTCCCTCAAGTCCTGCTTGGTGGTGAAAGGCACACGCTGTAAATCGTCGAGCGTTCTAATGTCGGCCGGGGTTATGCCGGCTTCCTGGAAGCGTTGGCGGTAAAACGGCACGGTTGCGTACACGCGCTCCAGCGTTGCCTGCAGACGCCGCAGTTGAATGGCTTCCAGCGCCTCCCGCGGCAGGGTTTCGAATTCGATGTTGTAGATCATCCCCTAACTTCCTCCTTTTCCTTATCGTACGGACACTCAGTACACTCACCGCATTTTCGAAAACAAAAAAAGCCATGGGTTTGAAACCCATGGCCCAGAAAATATAACCATCGGGTCTCGCCTTTGCGTCTACCCATGGTCATCCAAATCAGCTTCAGGTCCGGTCCTGGCTATATCGCATGCCCTTGGGTAGACCTTCTAAAAAGGAAGTCCCCCAGGAAACTCAAGTAAAAATAACCTGCGAACCAGAATCCCACGGCAATTTCCCCTCATCCGGATTTCCTAATAATTCAAACAAATAGCGCATATCGGATTTCACAACCCCTGTCAAGCAAAAATGTTGGGACCCGCTCCGGGATTGTTCCATACCGCGCAACTTTTCCTCTTCCCTCGCTTCGGGCCGCGCCGCACACTCGGCAAGCGTCTTTCATCCTTCAACGGGCAAAACGACGACTCTTGCCCGAACGAACGGGGCCGTCTCCTGCTAATCTCCCATGGCATACCGGTCCACGGGGGCGAAATCATCCGTCAGTACGGGAACGTCCCGCGGGATGGGCTTTTTCCAGAGCCGGCCGAGAAGTTCGCCCATTTCCGGATCGTTGCTGGTGAAGGAGGGTTGCGCATCGGACTTGAGGGCCAGGAGCATCACGTTTTGCAGGCGGGCGGGATCGTCGGGACGGGTTACCGGAAAAATGTGGACGTGAGGAAACACTGCTTTGAAGGTGGCGTATTCGGCGCGCAGAAAACGGCCCATGTCGCCCTCGATCGAAGCCAGGATGTTGGCCAGCACGATCCCGTCGTCCGCCAGGTTGTCGTGGAGCAGCCTGACGGTTTCCACGGTGCTCACGTGGAACGGAATGGAGTAGTGGGCATTGAAGGTGTCTCCCAGGATCATGTCGTACTTCACAGCGCGATTGCCGGCGGCGCCCAGCTTATTGAGGAACGTCCTCGCATCCTCGTGGTGGACCGTAAGGCGCGGGTCGCTCCAGAGGCCGAAGTGGGTCCGAGCAAGCTCCGTCACGCGGGGGTCGATCTCCACCACGTCCATCTTCATTCGCGGATAGTGGACCAGGGCATACTTCGGGAACGAGTAGCCGCCGCCTCCCAGCATGAGCACGTTTTCAAAGCCCGGCATGAAGTGCTCCATGAGCCTGTAGAAGCGGGTGTAGCGGCTCGCAAGTTCGACCGGATCGTCCAGGTACATGGCCGACTGTTTCCCGTGGGGGTTGGTCACCATGACGCGGGTCTCCCGCCCCGAGTCGCGTTCCGTCTCCCTATAGATGAGGATTCTATTGTAGTCCGTGTCTATGTCGTGGAAATCGCGGGCGGCCAGGTAGCGATCGTAGGCGTCGGCCCCCCAGAGCAAGGCGATGAAGACGACAGTGGAGACGGTCTGGGCGGCTCTATAGTCCCGGGACGCCAGGAACGAAGTCACGGCCAGCACAAGCGCCAGCACGATCAGGATATTGGTGCTGCCGAAGTGGGCGATAAGGAAAAATCCCGCGAGAAAGGTCCCGAAGATGCTCCCGACCGTCGAGATGGCGTAGAGGTTCCCGACGGTCTTGCCGGATTCGGCCACTTCCGTCATCTTGAGCCGGACCGCGTAGGGCGACACCATGCCCAGCAGCACGCTCGGCGGCGCGAAGAGAAAGAGCGTTGCGGTGCTCGACCCCAGGTGGATGTTCAAATCCTGCTGCTGCAGAAAACTCAGGACCGCGGTCTTCAAAATCGCTATGAAGGCCACGAAGGCGGCCGACATGAGGATGATCTTGGAGAGCATCCGGCGGTTGGGCTGCACGTCGGCCAGCCTGCCCCCCCACCAGTACCCCAGGCTCAGCGACCCCAGGATGATTCCGATAAGACTCGTCCAGACCACGATGGACGTACCCAGATACGGCGCCAGGACCCTGGACCCGACCATCTCCAGGATCATTACCACCGCCCCGCACACAAAAACGATGACTTCAAGCATTATTCGCTTCCAATCGATTTGGTAAAACGCCTCCGGGATGAGACTGATGAATTCCTCCCGACCATACTTGCTTCTCGCATAACCGCATTTACCTTATCATATACGTATCGCGGAATGGTTGCAACGAATTCAAGAGAGGTTCCCGGACAGGAGCGACGGGACTTGCGGAAATAACGGAATCGACCGGGGCCGATCAAGCTTTAAGCCCTCAACAACTGAATGCAAACTTCGCAGCGCAGTTTTTCCGACTATTTCACCGCAACGATCCAGTGACGCCAAACCTCACGATAAGCCACCGCACGCGGAGGGTGTCCAGGAGCGGAAATCCGCATCCAGCCTATATTTTCACTATGGGCCCGCCTCCAGGACCACCTCCACCGGACGGCGACGCAAACTTTCGCACAACATGATTCGTCCGCGCCAACCCGTCAAAACTATTTGCAAACTGCTTTGAAAATGATAGGTAACTGGTGATCCTTGAACAAGGAGACACGCGATACGGCAAAACAGCAACGCACAAGCATATTCAGGAGGGGCCTCGATGAACAGGCATATAGAAGAAGATCCAAGAGATTCCGAGCAACTCGAACGTTCGGAGCACTGCGAATATCCCGAGCATTTCACCGCCTTCATCCCGATTTACGAGGCATTGCACAGAATCGAGCTGGCCGTTCCCCCCGAAGACGGCCATCTGCTGGAAAGGCTCAAGGAACTCCGGGCGGACTTGGCGCGACTGCAGAGCAGGGTGCTGAAGGGATGGTATGCCTTGCAGCAGGCCGAGGCGGAGCAAAGAAGAGCGGAAATGGAGCAGGTGGATGCGGCAACGAAGAGATGGCAACAGGACAAGAGGCGGGCATCGAGAGCCTTGAGATCGCCCGCGCGTAAAACGGTTGCCGACTGGGCCCGGGCCACCCAGGAGGAACGGGATATGCTCAACCAGATCCTCCAGGAGGTCAAGCTCTCCCGCGAGAAGGCGCAGGGGACCTATGGGACTTCGGAGTATGACGATGCTCTCGAACGACTCCACCGGGAAGTGAACAGGAGATGTTTCGAGAAAGGCTTGCCGCCCTATGTGGGGGAGCGCGGCAGGTATCCGGGATATGGGGACGAAGGGTCCGAGGCCGGCTGAGAGCGCCGGGGACGGAGTCCCTCATCGCCGTCGTTTCGCCTTTGTTGACCGGCGCACGGGCTTTTTCCGATCACCGGGCTTTGTCCGGTGATCGGCCGGGCCGTTGAGGGTCCGCCGGGGCGCTGCTCCTCCCCCGGGTCCTACCCGCCAACCGCTTCCTGTTCGGAGGCATCGGGCTCGAGCGCGGATTCCGGCCGCCATACTTCCCACCCCGGCCAGTTCTTCACGGCCGCGTGGGTCAGGCAGACATCGTACGTACGGGGATTATCGCGGTCGCAGGCCATACACTGCTCCGTCCTCATCGAATTGGAAGGGTAAATTTTGCAGCCGGGAACCACCTCCACCAGTTCCTCGGCCGTCACCTCCGCAAGTTCCTCCATCTCCTCCGCCTGCATGCCGCCGCCGTCGCCCTGTCCGCCGGCCGGCCTGCCCCTTAGAGACCTGCATACCATGCACGTGCGCTCAAATCCCGGCAATTCCATGTCCACCTTAAGGACGTACCGGGTCCGAGTACATCGATCGCAATGGACCAGTACGATATCGTCCACTTGGAACGGCTGATCGTTATCGACCGCAATGGACCGGATGTGCTCAAGGACCTGTGGACGCAACCCGTTCCATCCCAGTTCGACGTTGTTGAGGACCGGCCCCGATGTTCCGACCGCCTCGGCAAACACTCGCGCGCTCATTCCCATCGCTTTGCGAAGCGCGCGGATGCGTTGTCCGATCACCATGTTTGCAGCCCTGAGCCGCTTCACGCTTGATTTCCCTCTCCGCCTCATTTTTCCTCTCCGAAGGGGATTTTTCCGCGGTTCGGTTCCCCTTCCGTTTTCCCGTTTCAGTTCCGCAAGAATCTTCCCCCCGCCGGCCCCTCTCGATCCATCGCAATTTGGTCCCGAAGGCCGCTGTGATCGAATGGTCCGGGTTCGTTGTTTCCGGTTCGACCTCTCCGGGTTCGCCGGTGCTTCGTTCGCCTGAGGGGCGGCTTCGGCTGCCGGGCGATCCGGACGAGTGGAGGTCCGCCATCGCGTTATCGAGGGCAATGTTATCTTTCAACTAACATCTCGTCAAGCATAAAGTTATGCGGATAATGCAAGCAATAGAAGAAATGGGCTTTGCGGTGACTTCGTTGAGGCTTTTTTTGCAGGCCGGGAGGGTGGAACAACGGAAGCCGCCGTCGCCGTCACCGGAGAAAGCGGCTCCCGGTAACGCTACGCGGGGCCGAGTCGCAAACCATGAACGACAAACAGCGAGGCAAGCAACGAACGCCGGACGGCGTCAATCAGAACTTTTCTTTTCCCACCCAAATCACTTTACCGAGGATGGTGTGCTTCAGGTCGGCTTCCTCGGAAAGCACGATCTCCTTCTTCGTCCATAACGGATTGTCGCTCGTGGCATAGATCGTTCTGGCGGCCCAATCGATATGGACCCGTTTGACCGAGAGCTCGTCCTGGGTAACTCCCCATCTCAGCACGTACACATGGCCGCTCTTAATATTATCCGGAATCCGAACGGATTCGTGCAAATCCGTCAGAATGACCTCTCCGTCGCAGATGGTCGGCGCCATCGAATCGCCCCTGGTGCGAATCAAGGCCAGACGCCCGGACGCCATGTCGGGATTGTATCCCATCTGGACAAGCCATCTACGCTTGAAAGGGAGATGCTCCTCGACCTCCGGCCCATCTCCGGCCACAATCCCCTCCAACCCGTTCGCGGCCCGCACCTTATATAGCGGAATAAAGGCATGCTCACTTTCGAACTCCGACTCCTCGGCCATTCTGAAGATCTCGGATTCATCGACTCCCAATACTTCGGCAAGCCTTTCGAGGACCGAAAGAGAGGGGTTGTTTTGCCCCGTCTCGAGTTGAGCGATGAAAGACCGGTTGCAGCCGTACTTCTCCGCCAACTCGTCCTGCGTCAGCGACTTAAGCTTGCGCAATCGTTTCATATTCTTGTTCAGCAGTTCTTTGAGCTTCATTGTTTTCACCCTCTCTTCGCCGGTGAGTGTTATCAGCCAGATAACACAAGATTCGCTTGTTAGCTAGTAACTTTTATATTGCATTACCGTTATCTGTATGGTAACTTGCCTCCGAAACTGAGATTTGAACGTTATCAGGCGAGGCGAGGGATGAAACTTAAAGACTATCTCAAAAACAGAGACAGAAAGGAGTTCGCGGCCAGGATAGGCGTGAGCTACGGATACTTGAGGCTACTGGTCAGCGGCCACAAGGTTCCGTCCTCCAGGCTTGCCGTGGCCATACGCGATTCCACCAACGGAGAAGTCAGCATCGACGAACTCCTCGATTCCGTGGACGGTGGAGCCGGAACCGTTGCGCAGGAGGAAATGGAGGCCGAAGAGACGATGAACGCGCAGTGATGCGCATCCTCCCCCGGTTTCGCCCGGAGGGAGGAAGATGAATCGGCGAGTACGCGTCCGGAGTCGGAAACACGGGATCGATCCGATGCTCCGAAGAAACCGCAAACGACGGTGTTTTCACCATGCTACCGGCGAGTCAAGGCTTTCCCCGGGCCGCTACCGATTTCGGGGAACTCCACCCGGCAAACCGCATGGACGGGAATAGTATCGGGGCGCGACGCCGGCGCGCCCTTGAGAACCATGCACCGGCTGCCTGTAGCCGGTCAGAGGCAACCTGGTCGAAGGTTGCAGACAGGATCAACGCCCCGAAGCCGGTTTCTCTGATTTCCCGGCTTCATCCCTGCCCGGCCGGGTCTTCCATGCTTCTCCCCGGCCGGGAACCATGGGGAAGGGACATGGCAACCGGTGGGCGCGGAGCCGAATGGCGGAAGAATAACGATGGACGGCAAGTGGCGTAAAACGACCGACGACTGATACCCGGAGAGATGAAAAGCGGGAGGAGAAAAGAGATGAAAGCGAATAGTCGGGCGACGGCAATCGGGCGGCCGGGGAGCGGCAACGGAGATCGGGGCGAATCACCTCCCGTGGAAAACCCTCCCCCGCGGGTCGCCGAAGTCGAATCGGATGGATTCGATGCGGACCGGTTCGACCGGTTCAACCAGAAGGCCTGGAAGTATCAGCAAAGGCTGCTGAGACTCCGCAGGACGATCGAGGAGAAGGAATACCGGATCATGGATCTTGGAACCAGAATCGCGAGACTCAAAAAGGAATGCCGCGCTCTTCGGACCGAAGCTGAAGCGATTGCCGGAAGGCGCGACAAAGCGATGGCTGCAGGCGAAACGGCCGGGACCGAAGAACGCGCGGGCCGGACTGAATACGCCTTCGGAATGGAAGGAGGAGCCGCATGATTACGAAATACGCTGTTTTCGACATCGAAACGATACCCTGCCAGTCCCTTCCGCAACCCTGCCGGCCGGTTTTCGACGAAGCGTCGGTGAAACTGGGGAACCTCAAGGACCGCGTCAAAATCGAAGAGAAGATCGGCGAGGCCCGCGCCGCCTTTGAGGCCAACGTCGAGAAGAAAATGTCGTTCGATCCCGACCTTTTGCAGATAGTGTGCTTCGCCGGGTGCAAGATGCCGGAAAAGACTTTCTTCGTGAAGTTCGCGCGCAATGAGGACGAAGAGTACGACATGCTACACGAAGCCTGGGACTTCATCGGGAAAGCATATAGCGACGGCATTCCGCTCATCGGCTTCAACTCCGAAGGGTTCGACTTCCCGGCCCTCATCCGCAGGTCCATGCTCCAGAATGTAAGCTTCTCGCCGGATACGGTCACAAACCTCATGAGACGCCAGGATACCGGCAATCCCGGCAACTTCGGGAACCCCCACCACATCGACCTCATGAAGCGGCTTGCCTTCCGCGACCCCTTCACCGGGAAACCGGAGGTTCGAAGCCTCGATTGGCATCTCAAGCGATTCGGCCTCGACGGGAAACCCGAAGGGATGAACGGCGCCATGGTGTATCGCGCCTGGAAGGAGGGCCGGTATCACGACATTATCGAATACTGCCGGGAAGACACATGGAGAATCGTAAGCCTCTTTGAACGGGTTGCCCCCTGGATCGTCCTTCCGAAGCAGGACCGGCAGTCGCGGCGACGTGTCGTCGATCGCATGCCCGAAGTGGAAGAGACGGCCGGCGTGGAATGAATGAGGGGAAACAGGGAGGCAAGGACACGGATGAGGCGACGGCGGGGCCGGGGTTCGTCCCCGCCGTGAAAATAGTCCGGCATCGCAAGGGAGGATCTATGGCGCGCAGTCTGGCATCACTTCTTATGCACTGGGTCTACCTCGAATCCACCGGCGGGATGCGCGCTGTTCCGCTCCCGGAGTACGGGAGGCGCTACGGAGTGAATTCCAGGGGCGGACTCGAGGTGATAGCGCGGGGGCTGTGTGAGGCGCGAAGCACGGCGCGAGGTTTGCGGGAAAGCGAGGAGGACGCGCGGGACTTCGGGAGAATGTTCCAGCGGGTTCTAACGGATCGGGAACAGGAATGCATCATTGCGGGCGTATTGATAAAGGAGAAGGCGCAATGGAGGAAATATTTGGATTACTGCGGGATGTCGAACGGAAACTGCAGGCGGATGATCGCGCAGGCCTGGAAAAAGGTTGCGCGGGAGTGGGAAAGGATGTGCCCGGAAGAGACCGGGTAGGTCACGAGTGGAGCGGCATCCTGAGGGGGTTGAAAGGAATTGCGCAGTACCTGGATAAGGAACGTCCTCCGGATGAACGTTCCATTCGGCGGGCGATCCGAGAGGGCGGACTGCCGGCATACTACTGTCCCGGCATAGGATACATCACCACGATCGACAGATTGACCGATTGGGTGCGCAGCAAGATCGACTCTCAGGAATAGAATCTGCCGGCTTACCGGTTCACCAACTTACCGGTAAGCCGGCAGATCCCCTCCCCCCCTCCCCCCACCCGCCCCCCATCTCACCCCCCCCCTACCTACCCCCC
>CAYOVG010000047.1:0-26746 GCA_964407285.1 uncultured Syntrophobacteraceae bacterium | reverse complement strand
GACTCGTCGTTGAAGCGCAGGTTCCAGGGCACCGGCCTGGGACTGGCGCTGACAAAGGATTTTGTCGAACTCCACGGCGGGACGATTTGGGCCGAGAGCGAGGGGGAGGGAATGGGAGCTACCTTTCGTTTCGTGATTCCGATATCCATACTGCACGAAGGTGTTGTATAGTGTTATAAATGAGTGGAGATTTCATGGAACAGAGGAGTGTGGCGGAAGAAGATGCTTGATGCGGAACATCCCGGAGGTTCAACGGCGATTCCGGGAGAATGCGAGGAAATCATGAAAACTGGCGGCTGCCGGCTTTACAGGGTTCTTTTTTGCCTTGCCGTCGTGTTTGCCTCGATCGCGTCGTTTGACCCGGCGGCAGCGGCGGACCTGACGGAGATCAGGCAAAGAGGAGTGCTTCGGCATCTGGGGATTCCTTACGCCAATTTCATTACCGGAAGCGGAGATGGTCTCGACGTGGAGATCATGGCGCTTTTTGCCGACCGCCTGGGTGTCCGGTACCAGTATGTCCCGACCACGTGGGAGAACTGGGTGCCGGACCTCACCGGAAACAAAGTGGAAGTTCACGGAGACCAGGTCACGACCGTGGGGTCGACGCCGAGAAGGGGCGACATCATCGCCTGCGGTCTCACGATTTTGCCCTGGCGAGAGAAAGTGGTCGATTTTTCCATTCCCACTTTCCCGACGCAGGTATGGCTGCTCACACGGGGGGATTCTCCCGTCCGCCCCATCGAACCTTCCCAGGATGTCGGCCGTGATATCGGGGCCGTCAAAACGCTGCTGAAGGACGGGGCGATAAGAGAGGTGATGGGAAAAAAGGCGACGTGCCTGGACCCGTTCCTCTATGATCTGCAGCAAACAGGCGCGGAATGCAAGCTGAGCGGCCTCAATCTCAACGAACTGGCTCCCGCGTTGATCAACGGGGAGGCGGAATCCATCCTCCTGGATGTGCCGGATGCCCTGATCGCCCTGGAAAAGTGGACCGGCCTGATCAAGGTGATCGGTCCCGTTTCGGAACCCCAGTACATGAGCGTCGGCTTTCCGAAAGGCTCCGGGGAGTTCAGAAAAGCTTTCGATGATTTCATGGCCCAATGCCGAAGGGACGGGACCTACTCGAGGCTGGTAAGGAAATACTACCCGCGCGCGCAGGTTTACTTCCCCGATTTCTTCAAGGGAGTGGCCTTCGAATGATCGCCTCCGGAGAGGTTGCCGGTGTTTCGATTTGACGAGTGGAGGTCGGGAACAATGTCCACCGGTAAATGCACATCCGAATTTCGTATCCTGTTGGTGGAAGACAATAAGGTCAGCCAGGAATTGTGCGAGCAGATGCTGAAAGCCCTGGGGTACCCGGTCGAAATTGCGGAAAACGGTCTCGAGGCCCTGGACGCCGTTACCGGCAAGCGGTACGATCTCATACTGATGGACTGCCAGTTGCCGGAGATGGACGGCTACAAGGCGACGTCCCTGATCCGAAAGTTGGAGCAGGAAGGCGCGCTGGGAGATGTTCGTATCCCTGTTGTCGCTTTGACCGCCCATGCCGGGAAGGGAGACCGGGAAAATTGCCTGGCGGCCGGGATGGACGACTATCTGAGCAAGCCGTTTACGCTCCGGCAACTGGGCCAGGTCCTGGAGCGGTGGCTTTCCCCTGCCTGCGCGGCCGGCTACGAACGGGAGACCCGAGATGTCCGGCTCCGGGAGGGACCGGATGATTCCACTTCGCGATCCGGAGGAGAGGACGTCGAGACGGCGCCGGCTGTCTCCGCTGTCTTCGAGGAGAAGACCGGTCTGCCGTCGAAGCGGATCGATCACAAAGTGTGGAACGAAATCAGGTCCTTGCAGGGAGTCCAGGGGACTCCGGACCTGCTTGCGCTGGTTTTTCGGATTTACCTCGAATCGACGCCGCCGCTGATGCAAAGGCTTCGCAACGCCGTCGAGCAGGGAAATGGAGCGGAAATAACGCGACTGGCTCACAGCTTGAAATCCGCCAACGGGAATATCGGAGCATTGATCCTGACGGCCCTGTGCAGGGAGTTGGAGGCGCGGGCTCGCGCCGGTCGCATCGACGACAGCCCCGAACTGTTGAACCGGATCGAGGCCGAATATGGCCTCATCGAACAGGAACTGGAGAGAGAACTCCGGAGAGGCGGCAGGCAGTGAGGCGGCAGGCGGTAATACCCGGAACCACGCAACCAATTCGGCAATGAGATAGGTTCTTCTTGTGCGGTTACGGCTGCCGGCCTTGACCGGGCTTTCGAATTCCGGCATGGTTCAGAAAAGGGTGACGGCAAGCCCTCTCGAGTGTCACCTCAAACACACGGTCTATGAACCATGCCCGAAATTCAGTTGACTCCGGATGGATTCCGGGATGCTTGCGTAGCTGATGGGCGTGCGCCTTCAAAACGCAACAGCCCGCGATTGGAAATCCGTAACCGCAGCAAACATCACCTTTCTCGAATCGGCTGCGTAATTACATTCTGTGGTCCTTACCGGCATCGAGACACACGGCCTTTCCTTCATATTGATTTCTAAAGATAAATTCACACCTATTCAGACTGGAGACAGCGGCCTGCCCCGTGCATTTCATCCAGAATTGCCGCGGGCGGGTGATTGCCGTAAGGTGGGCGGGCGGCTTCGGGGGGTCGGGAATCCGGCGGCCTGCATAGCTGCCTGGTTCGGCGGCCGCCTTGACACGGAATCACATTTTGGATAGCCCTGAAAACATTGACATTTGCGTGAATGAGAACAAACCTGGACGATTTCGTGGAGGGGTGAAGAATTTTTCTTGACATGGACGATCAATAAGTATATCGATAAGTCTCACTGAGAGTTGGAGCTAACTACCGATAGGGGCTATAATTATTTTACTCGATATGTAAGTGTATTCTAATCAGAGAGAGGGGAGAGACGAATGCTGATCGTTGTTGAGGAGGTCCGGGTGGATATGTTTGATGCGCCAGTGCCTATGTGCTGCGTAGTTGGGCCGTTCCTGGAGATCTCGTAGGCGTCATTCCGGCAGGGGAGGACTCCCCTGCCGAACCAATGATATCAGCATGATTCACATAAGTATCGCAAACCCCGCCCCACAGATCTCGGCGCTCGCTCAGTCTTCAACGGTGGTATGAGGAGAGAGTTGGGCATGTCTGCATTCGCTGGATGGATTGTCTTTACATCGGTATCTCTTCTCTTCGCCATGGGCCTCTGGATTTCTCCTGATGCCAAAGTGGTGTGCGGAAAAACGCCGATCGAGAGTATTTTGCGAATTGATGTTCCCGGACAGTTCGCATCCCTTCACCCGTTGGATGGACACTACACCGGATCCAACGTAGTTTTACCATTCCTCTTCGACTATCTTATCAAACCCGGCACAGCCGATGACCCCATGGAGCCGCTTCTCGCTGAATCCTGGCGCTACGACAAGAAGAGCTTTACATGGACGGTTCATCTCCGGGAAGATGCCAGCTTCCATGACGGAAGCCCACTCACCTCCCGAGATGTGCGGCACTCTCTAATACGCTGTCTCAACGAAGAGCGACCAGCTCTGTCCAATGTGGTGAAAGAAATTACCGCAACAGGGGATCACACCATCGAGATTCTTTTGACGGACGATCACCCGGATTTTCTGAGAAAGATCTCCAATTTCGAGATTTTTCCGGAACGATCTGACGGTAGCGGCAACTTCCATGAACTGCCAATTGGTTCGGGACCATACAAATTTGAATATCGGACAGGTGGAAAGGTTGTCAGCCTGACCGCGAATGAACGCTATCACGGCAAACGCCCCAACATCGACCGAATCGTCTTCCAATGCGAGTATGACGCAGAGCGGTCCTGGAAGAGGCTCCTGGAAGGAAAAGTGGATATCGTGCCCCGATTGCCCATGCGAAACCGTGAGACGGTTCGCAAATTCAATGACAGCACTTATTCTTCCTTTCATCGTTCGATCCGGCAAACAGTACTTCTCTATAACACTCATGATCCCCTTTTTGCCGACCATCGGATCAGAGTGGCCCTCTCGATGGCGTTAAATAAGGAATTCGTGGTCCAGCACCTTCTTAGAGGGGCAGAGACAGAGCTTCCGGACTCCATGAAGGAAGTTTCAACTTTGCACACAGGTCTGAAACTCATTCCATACGATCCACACGGCGCACTCGATATCCTCCAGGACTGCGGATGGATCATGGGAAACAAGGGCTACCTTGAGAAAGACGGAACCCTTCTCAACTTCAAGCTACTGGTTCCCGCTGAGGACCACAGCCTCAGGCAGACTATCACTTACCTGATGCTCACCTTTAACGAGGTCGGAGTGAAAGTTGACCTGGAATATGTGCCAGGGATGGAACTATCGAAGCGGTGCCAGTATAATACAGATTTCCAAAGTGCCCTGATTGATCTAAATGAAAGTCGTCACTATCCAGAGTTGCTCGTGGACCTATGGTCTCCGTTGAATGGGGTTGGGAAGGCCAGAATGGGTTGTTTCGAAGATCCACGTGTGACGGATCTTTTACGTGCTGCGCTCTCGGAACCCGATCCCGAACGGAAAAGAGCCCTTTTCGATACCGCGGATAGTCTCATTGCCTCTCTTCATCCGGGCACGTTCCTGTTCCATAGGATCTTCATGGATGCGGTATCCAGGCGCATCGAGCTTTCCACCCCATTCACCTTCAATCTCCCGGGGATCTTCAGCCTGCGCGAGGCGTCGGTCCGCAAATGATGCTTCCGAAATAATCTAGAACGCTCACTCCGGGCAGCGTTGTGACTCAATCCCCCGCTCCCGCATGTATGCTCACGCGGTCCCGCCCCTCACGCTTGCTCCTGTAGAGCTGCTCATCCGCCCTCTTGACCACGGATTCCATGGAATCGTCCTTCCGCGCAAGGGCGCCCCCAATCGACATCGTGACCTGCAGTTTCTCGTCGCCGACGGTAAGGAAGGACTTCTTCACCAGGATTCTCACTCGTTCGGCCACGCCCATCATTCCCTGTTCGTCCACGTTCCTGAGAACGCCTATGAACTCCTCCCCTCCCCACCTGCCGTAATCATCGGAGGGCCTGGAATTGTTCATCAGGGTGTTCGCCACCATCACAAGCACCCTGTCCCCGGTGTCGTGGCCGTAGGTATCGTTGAATTTCTTGAAATGGTCTATGTCCATCATGATGACGCCGAATGGATAGTCATACCGCATGAGTTCATTGAGTCTGCCGGTGAGGTGCATCTCGATGGAGCGCCTGTTGCCCATCCGGGTCAGGGGATCGAGGAGAGCGAGTTGCTCCAGGTCCCTGACTTTGTCCATGATGGCATCCTTGGAACTGTTGTCCGTAAACAGTTCGACAGCCCCGATGACTTGCCCCTCCTTGTCCCTGATCGGGGATGCTCGTACGGAGACCGGCACCCTGTGCCCGTCCCGGTGGTGGAGATACACTTCGGCTACGTGGGGATTCCCTTCGGTTATCGTCTCCACGAGGGGACAGGCCGATTCGCACAAGTCCGTACCCCCGGCGTCGATATGGCGCAGGATGTTGGCCGAGCAACTCCTGCCGATCACGGCATCCGCGGGAAAACCGGTGATCCTTTCCGCAGCCTTGTTCCAGTAAGTTATATTCCGGCTCCTGTCGACGAAATAGACGCCCGCATCGAGATTGTCGATCAAGTCCTTGTACTGATCTTCCATATCCTTCTCCCCCGCTTCAAGCCGAAATGGTCCGATGCGGGCAGATGAGACTCCCGGCTTCCGGACTTTCGATGGCGCTCGTGGCGGCAATTACTTCCAGCGATGCCCGAAGGCCTGCCGCCGGGCTTGTTCCCCGATACGGAGCACCTACGGCCGAACGTCCGCACCGGGTCCCGGCGCGATGCCCAGCCGGGCGGCAATTTCCTCCAATGTCGAGAGCGCTGCGATGTAATCGAAGCTATCCACCTGACGCTCCAACGAGGCGATCACCTCGCCGGCGACTTTCTCCCGCAACATTCCGGAGAGGGTCCGCACCAGGTCCTCGGGAACGATTTCATACTGCTCCATTATCCCCGCCACCTGACGAATAATGCCCGAGAGCCGGGCCATATCATGGTCCGTTGCGGTCGTTTCCGCCCCTACCGCCCCGGCTGCCTCGACTACCCCTTTCCCCCCTTCCGGTCCCGCCAATTCGACCACCCCTTCCGGCCCCGTCAATCCAACCGTCCCCGCCCCTCCTGCCGGTCCCGCTATCCCGGTTGCTCCTTCCACCCCTTCGGCTCCGCCGTCCACACCACTTATCGCACAGGCCACACTGCCCGTACTGCCGGCGCCGCGGGCTACCCCACCTACCCCGTCCACTCCGCCTTCCACGGCGGAAGACAGGATCGACGCAATGCCGTCCAGCGCCCCCGCCAGGGCGGTCTCGAACATGGCGCGGGATGCAGCCGCACCCGCCCGGAGTTCGCCTTCGAACTCCCGCGCGGCCCGGTGCAGTTCGGTTGCCCCGATATTGCCCGCCGCACCCTTGACGCCGTGGATCAGAAAGGCGGCCCCTTCATAATCCCCACCAGCCAGGAGTCTATCCAATCTCTCCGGCAGACCGGCGAACTGGGCGGCGAAACTTCTCAGTATTCCGGCAATGGCTCCGGCATTGCCGCCTATTCGGGCAAGCATGCCGGAAAGGTCGAAGCCGGGGACCTCCGGCAAAGTAGCCGCGGCGCCCGCCGGTTCAGGCGGTGAAACGGACACGGGCGAGGGCGCATCGCCGGAGGCTCCCGTAGCGTCGCCATCCCAGGCGCAACCACGGGGCTCTATCCACGTGAGCAACGCCTGGACCAGTTCGTTCGGATCGACGGGCTTGGCGATGTGGCCGTTCATTCCCACCCTTGCCGTGGCATCCCTGTCCTGTCTCATTGCAGCCGCCGTCATGGCGATGATGGGCAGTTCTTTCCCCCGCTCCATTCCGCGGATGAGCCGTGTCGCTTCGAAGCCGTCCATTCCGGGCATCTGGAGGTCCATCAGAACCAGGTCGTAGTGACCGTACAGTTTCACCTTATCGACCGCTTCGCGGCCATCGGCAGCGATTTCCACGACCAGCCCGGCCTTCTCCAGGAACTCCCGCGCAACCTGCTGGTTGACGGGATTGTCTTCCACGAGCAGAATGGATGCCCCGCGAATCCGCGCGGTCTTCCGGAACAGCTCTCCTATGCCGGGACTTTCGAGTGCGGGCCCGGGGAACGTTTGACTCCGCACTCCCATGAGGATGTCGAACAGGGCGGAAGGAGTATACGGCTTGAGCAAAATGGCGTCCGGATGCATGTCCCCGGCCGCCGCCACGAGTTCTTCCCGGCCGTAAGCGGTCACCATGATGACAATGGGCGGCTTTTTCACCTTGAGCCGGCAAGCCTCCTGCTGGATGTGCCGGGCGACATCGAGCCCGTCGAGCCCGGGCATTTTCCAATCAAGCAAGAACAGCTCGAAGGGCCTTCCCTCGAGACGAGCCTCCGACGATTTCCGTAGAGCCTCTTCTCCCGACCGGGCGGTGGAAACATCGAAACTCCACGAACGGAAAGTCTGCTCCAAAATGTGGAGCGATGTTTCCTGGTCGTCGACCACGAGCACCCTCCGGCGTTCGAGCCCCAACGGGTCCCTCCTGGCCGGGAGGGCGCGGCCGAGGCGCAGGAGCGTGGTGAAGTGAAAAGTGCTGCCCTCGCCGGAGACGCTTTCCACCTCGATTTTCCCTCCCATGAGTTCCACGATGTGGTTGCTGATGGCAAGGCCGAGCCCCGTCCCCCCGAATTTGCGGGTGATGGTGCTGTCCGCCTGGGTGAAGGGCCGAAAGAGCCGCTCCGGTTGATCGATCAAATCGGGGGAAAGCCCGATGCCGGTGTCCCGGACGGAGAACTTCATCAGCGCGCGGTCTTCGGTCTTCTCGAGAAGCTCCGTTTTGACGTGGATCTCCCCCTTCCGGGTGAACTTGACGGCGTTGCCGACAAGGTTGTTGAGCACCTGTCCGAGCCGCAACGGGTCTCCCCTCAAGTTGAAGGGCACATCGGATTTCACCTCGAAAAACATCTCCAGCCCCTGCTCTTCCGCCTTGGCGGAGAAGAGGTTCACCACGTTTTCAAGGATATCTTCCAGGTTGAAATCCACTTCCTCCAGGTCGAGGCGTCCCGCTTCGATCTTGGAGTAATCGAGAATGTCGTTGAGGACTCCCAGCAGCGCCCTGGATGAACTGAGTATTTTCAGCAGGTAGTCCTGCTGCCTGGCGTTGAGTTCGGTGTCTTGCAGCAGCAGGGCCAGTCCGATGACGGCATTGAGCGGCGTGCGGATTTCGTGGCTCATGTTGGCCAGGAATTCGCTCTTGGCTCGATTGGCGGCTTCCGCCGCATCCCTGGCTTCACGCAGCTCCTGCTCCCCCATGATGCGGACAACCATCTTCCACACCGCGTCCAGGAGGAGAGTGAGCTGCAGGACGTCGGTCTGGTCGTAATCGGACTCCTTGTTGGCGACGCCCACAACCGCGACGATCTTGTCCTGGTTGTATACGGGCAATGTCAAAAACCGGGTGAGGGGCGCGTGGCCCTCCGGGTATCCCCTCTTGAGGGGATGCTCCGCCTGGAAATCGTTGAGGAGAATCGTCTTCCCCTGCCTGACCGCTTCCCCCCAGAGCCCCGTATTTTCAAGGTGATAGAGGGTCGAGCGTTCGGCTATGGAGCACTCCTTCATGACGTCCTTCGAGTAGGAGTTGAGAGTGAATTCCTGCTTCTCGCCGTCATAATGGTAGATGTACCCGATCTTGCTGTACGTAACGGTGAGCGCCGCCTCGAGCGCGTTGTCCAGCAAATCCTGGATGCTTTCCGTATTCGACTGTGAAATCGCTATAATGCTTTCCAGTCTCTTTTCATTCATCCGGATGCGATCGACGATGCGCTTGCGCTCGGTGATGTCCTCATAGGTCCCCAGGACCCCGAAGACGGTCCCGTCCGAGTCGAGCAGGGGGACCTTGTTCGTGATTACCCAGAAGACCGACCCGTCGGACCTCGTCGCCGACTCCTCATAGTTGAGCTTGGGCTCACGTGTTTCCAGCACCGCTCTGTCATCGGCCCGGTAAAGATCGGCAAGTTCTTTCCAGGACAGATCAAAGTCGCTTTTTCCGATTATGCGGGCAGGCTCCAATACGCCGCAGTCATCGGCAAAAGACTGATTGCATCCGATGTAGTTCAGATTCATGTCCTTCCAGAAAACGCGCTGAGGAACGTGGTCCAGGACCAACTGCAGCATTTGCCGGGAACGGTACAGTTCCTCCTCGGCTTTCCTGCGTTGAAGGAGTAGAGTGTTGAAACTGGCCAGCAGTTCTCCTATCTCGTCGTGGCGAGTCACTGGCAGTTCCCGAAAATCGTCGCCTCCCGTAGCGATGTCTTTTATGTATGCCGCAGCCACGCTCAGCGGTCTGAGCAAGCGGGCGACGACGATCCAGACCATGGCGATGACGAGAACGGACAATCCCCCGGCGACCTGGACCGCATGCATCTGAATGCGAGCGCGGATTATTTCCTCCATCTCCGAAGTAACGCAAGACACCGCGGGAGGCTGCTTCGCGCCCAGCAGTTCTCTCATCTCATTTTCCAACCGGACCTGCACCGAGTACGTCAGCAGCCATATGGAGGCCAGGAACAGCAGGAGCACGATTCCGGTGATCCTGGGCTTCAGACTCGAGAATGACAGATTGCTTTGCATTCGACCACCTATCACCTGTGCGCGGTGTCTGCCCGCCGCTTCACTACGTGTCAGGATGTGGGAGCGGGAGCGGTCTATGCCGGCCGGCCGGCGTAAATGGAGAATTCGACCCTGTTCCGGCCTTTCTGCTTCGCCCGGTAGAGCAACTGATCGGCAGCTTCCAGGAGTGTTGCGGGATTGCCGGAGGATGGGGGCGTATCGGAGATGCAGCCCGCACTGAGCGTCACGTAAGGATTCATGGCCGACGGAGCGTGTGGAATCTCGAGGGACTCCACGGCGGACCGGAGGTCATCGGCAATCTTGCAGGCGCCCTCCGGCCCCGTCTCCGGCAGTATGACGCCGAACTCCTCTCCCCCGTACCTGGCGGCGACATCTCCGGGTCGAAACAGGCAGGAGGAAATCGCCCCGGCGACCTTCCTCAGGCACTCATCTCCCGCCCCGTGGCCGAAGTGGTCGTTGTAATGCTTGAAGTGGTCGATATCCACAAGGATGACGGAAAGCGGCGCGTGGTTTCTCGCGGCCCGATTCCATTCGGAATTCAGCGCGTCGTCGAATCGCCTGCGGTTTCCGATCCGGGTGAGGCCGTCGATGAAGGCCAGCGACTCCAGGAGGTCGCTGTTGAGCTTGAGCGCGATGTGGTTGCGCACTCTGGCCCGGACGATAGACTGTTCGAACGGCTTGGTGATGTAGTCGACGGCCCCCAGGTTCAGGCCGTATTCCTCATCCCCGGCCTTGTCCCTGGCGGTGACGAAGATCACCGGAATTTTCCTGGTGGCTTCGTCCTCCTTCATACGCTTGCACACCTCGTATCCATCGATGTCGGGCATCATCACGTCCAGCAGGACGAGATCCGGCTTCTCGGGAAGCCGAACCAGGTCCAATGCGACGCGCCCGTTGGGGGCGACCTTGATCCTGTAGTCCGAACGGAGCGTCTGCGCCAGGATATGGATATTGGACGGAGTGTCGTCGACGATCAGGATTAACGGCCTGGGTTGTTCGGGCATGGCTCGATTCTTCCTCTGTGTCTCAACGCAGTACATAATAAGGCAATTTCGAAGCCAACGTTCAGGGCTTCTATTGGAACATTCCCGTGCTGTTCTATCTCATCACCAAATCGGTCGCATAACTGTGATCTTGGGTACTCAGCATTCACAAAACTCCGGGACTGGAGGCCGGTTCCGGTTTTTCCACCACCTATGTCCGCGCTTATGATCAACGGTGACCGGTTCCTAGTCCTCCCCGAACGACACGACCCGCTCGATCTCGTCGATAGTGGTGAAGCCGCGGACCACCTTCTTCAGGCCGTCGTGACGCATCCCCTTGAACCCCGCGGCATGCGCCTCCCTTTCAATATCGAGTATCGATGCGTTCTGAGCCACCATCGACTTGATTTTCTCGGTCATTACGAAGAGCTCATGGATGGCGATCCTCCCCTTGTACCCCGTGTGGTTGCATTCCGTACAGCCTTCGCCATGAAAAAAGCGCACCCCGGCGTCCAGGTCTCCGGTAAAGTATCTTTCAAGTTGCTCCTTCGACGGTTTGTAAGCCTTCTTGCAGTGATCGCAGATACGCCTGACCAGCCGTTGCGCCATTACTCCGATGATGGACGGCGCTACCAGGAAGGGCTCCACTCCGATCTCCACCAGCCTCGTCACCGCCTGCAAGGCATTGTTGGTGTGCATGGTGGCCAGCACGAGATGGCCCGTAAGCGCGGCCTGGGAGGCTATCTTCGCCGTCTCGAGATCCCGGATTTCCCCTATCAGCACGATATCCGGGTCCTGGCGCAGGAACGATCTCAAAGCCACGGCGAAATTCACCCCGATCTCCGCGTTCACCTGCATCTGGTTGACACCGCGTAGCCGATACTCCACCGGGTCCTCGATGGTTACGATGTTCACACCGGGCTTGTTGAGATGCTTGAGGGCGGAGAAGAGGGTCGTGGTTTTTCCCGATCCGGTGGGACCGGTAACGAAGAAGACCCCGTTCGGAGTATTCACCACCCGCATGGCTTTGGTATAGACCGACTTCGAAAAGTTCAGATCCCGCAGGTCCGGGATCTCCCTGGCGCTGATTTGCCCGAGGACCCTCAGTACGGCTTTCTCCCCATAGATGAAAGGGACCGTGGAGAGCCTGAAATTGATGGATCTGCGGCTCAGATCCAGCTTCAAACGGCCGTCCTGTGGCTTTCGCCGCTCGGTTATGTCCAGTTCGGCCATGATCTTCAACCGTGAGATCAGCGGCGCCAGGAGGGACTTCTCGAACTTGAGCCTCTCATGGAGTACTCCGTCTATGCGAAAGCGCACCCTGACCATATTCTCTTCGGGTTCGATGTGGATGTCGCCGGCCCGGTCTCTCAAAGCCAGGAGAAGAAACCCCCGGACCAGCTCCACGATGTACCTGCCCTCCGCCAGTCTCCTCAACTGCTCGGTGGTGATCTGGGTCGAACCCTTGTAAAGACTGTTCTCGGCCACGGTCGAGAGTAAAGACATGAGGGAATCGCTGAACTGGTACTGGATATCGATGGCGTCCTCGATCTCGCCCGGAAGCGAGAAGACCGGACTCACCCCGCACCCCATCAGGCGCTCGGCTTCCCGGAGAGCCGGCGAATTCGTGGGATCGGCCATGGCGACGGTAACCGCATCGCCGAAATGGTAGAGGGGAATCATGCGGTTTCCGCGAGCAAAATCCGCGGGGAGCTTTCTCACCACCTTTGTCTGGAAAAGAGTCTTCTCCAGGTCCACATAGGCTATTCCCATGGACTGCCCCCAGAGATTTCCAAGCACATCGGAAGGAGCGGCATTGCCCTGGATGAGGTATTCAAGGACTGCGAACGCATCGCCGTGGAATTTGTTCAGCATCCGATCCGAATCCTCATGGGTGAAAATGCCCTTGCGTTCCAGCAGATCGAAGAACCTTCGATTCGGATTCATGAGGTCTTCCTCGCGCTCCTCTTCTTCTGCTCGAGAAGCTTTTTTATGTCGTCCTGGTTGACACGAGAACCGGTCTTCTCCTCATCGAACGCATCGTCTATTTCCACTTCTCTAAGCAACTCCTTCAGATCGTACCGCTCACGCATCGCGGCTCTCCCTTTGCGAATAGCGTTCAGCCCAGGTCTCCTTCAGGATCTGCTTTATCTCCTGCACGGGGGTCTCTTTCAGAATGTAGTTGGCTGCTCCCGTTTCGAGGCACCTCTTGACCGTTTCCAGGTCCGCAACGGAGGTCATCATGACGACCAGCGCGGAGGGAAACTCCCCGATGATTCGATTGAGCGCCTCCTCACCGCTCTTGCCGGGCATATTGATGTCCAGAAGGAGGAGATGAGGTTTCTCTCTTCTGTAGAGTTCCACCGCATCATCACCATTTTTTCCCTCGGCAGCGACATCGACTCCCATGGACTTGAGCAAAGCCTTCAGCATCACGCGGATATGCGGTTCGTCGTCGCAGATTACGGCCTTGGGCTTCATTATGTCTCCTCCTATCTGAAGCATGGTCTGGAAAACACCCCGGCAGGGTCCCAGGATTGAGCGTTCTGTGCCCGCGTCTCATCGGGGGCTACGGGATAGACGGCAATAAAGGTGGTACCCTCCTCCCCGGAACTCGTGAACGATACATGGCCGTGAAGGTAGCGCTCCGACAAAAGCCTCATGCTGTAGGTCCCGAGCCCTCTTCCCACCCCCTTGGTGGTAAAGGAGCGCTGAAAGATCTGGAGTTGAGCGTCCCGTGGAATATGACCGGGATTGTGCACCCGAAATTCGGCACTATCGTTATGTCTTTGCACGCTCACGATAACGGAATCCCCCGGTTTGCATGCTTCCAGAGCGTTTTTGATCATATTGCCCAGGACACGGGTGAGAAGGGTCTTGTCCGATTTCATCTGGAACGACTCGCTTTTCTCATCCAGGCGCAGCGCCTTGCCCTCCGCGACCTCGTGAGCCGCATAGAGTTCAACGAGATTCGCCAGAACCGAACCGGTGTCGAGCACTTCGATAGTGGTCTTGAGTTCGTTGTTCTCGGCGGCCGTTAGATCTCTCTGGCTCCGTATTTCATCGACAAGCTTTTCCGCCCCGCTGTAAATCATCTTCCTGAATTGATCCAGACTTTCCGAGTCCGCGATGCTCAGCAGTTCCGACAGCCCCCTGACTCCCACGGCCGTGTTCATGATGTCGTGGAAGAAGATCCTCTCCAGGACTCTTCTCCTCTTCTCATGGCTGATGTCCTTAATGGCCACGACCGTGAACTCCTCGCCGTTCACGCTCAGAGGCGAAGCTTTGAAGAGAAGCTCCAGAGCGTCGGAATTCTCGTCCTGGATGATTCTGCATTCCTGAACGTCCTGAGCGCCCTTCTGCGCCGTCATAATGGCCCTCATGCCGCCACAGGCGCTGCAGGATTCGGTTGTACCGCATCCCGCTTCGGTTTCCGACGCATGTACGCAACGAAGGACCTCCCCGGGTCTGCGGCCGTATACGCGGCTCAAATCGGTCTCCCCAATTAAATCAAGGAGATTCTTGTTGGCGAAGACGACCTGGCGCTCCTTGTTGAGGACAACTACTATATCGCTTACAGAGGCATAGAGATTTTCAAGGTTTTCGGTCTCGAGGACCGACCGCACCTGCCTCCCGACATCCTCCTCGGTTGCCCGTTCGGCTGGAGCGTAGCAGGTTTTCATCATTGGATCACCTCGGGATTCCGTGTTGCGAGTTGGTTGCGAGTTTTGAGTTTCGGGCCGCGGGTTACGAGTTGCGGATTTGAGCGCTCGTAACCCGATTGCGAGTTACCGGTCATGGATTCCAGGTCCGGGTACACTCGTAAGCCATGGATAGATTCGGCATGGTCCAAAACAGGGCAGCATTTCAGGGTCGCCCCCGCGAAGCTTGTCCCCGCGAAGGCGGGGAGCGGGGAGGGGGGCGGGAAACCTCGAGAAGTCCGGATTTCCGCCGGCGCGGGAATGACGACGAGTCATCTCAAGCGTTACCTCAAACTTACGATCCATGAACCATGCCGTAAAATTTCATCAGCCGCGACTCCCCCACGGGAATGGCTCCTCCCGGAGAAACCGACGGCCGGCAAGTCCCCGGCGGCGCTCCGGAAGGCCATGTTCAACGCTCAGGGGCATCGCCCCCGGCGGTATCGCTCATACGGGTCTCCCTTTTCCGCGGAAATCCCGGTCCGGACTTTAGTCTATAAGAGGGAGTTATATACATCAGTCATACTAATGGACATTTAGGACAAATACAATGGTAATGTTCTTCCGCTCATATGCTCGCTACTTCTCACTTTTGCAGTTTACGCGCTTCAGCCATTGAATCCGCCGGAAAGAGCCGCGGGCGTTCTTACCGACTCGGAAACTCCGAACGCCATCGGAACGTTAGTGCAAGTAATTCAGCTTTCTAAACGCTTCTCTCACGGCATCTTGAAACTTCAGATAGGATGGGAGGTTTTTCAGCCGGTTCAATGAGATCTTCCGTCCAATGGGTGAATAGAGTTCATCAATGGTCAGGTCTCGACGCCGCCGCCTGGGCAAAGCCTGCCTGGCTGTTACGACGGCATTTTCGATACACTCCTTCGGGTTGCCGTAGGCTTCCGGAAACCTGTCGATACCAAGCTCTACATCACTCTTATCCGTGCCGATTTCAGATTTGAGAAGCTCCTTGTCCGCGAGCATCCACGCTTCGGTCATCTGTACGGGGACTATCGCCACCAGGATCTTGCACAGGTGATCCGCCTCCGAATTGCATACGACGGCGAACGCAGGATTGATCTTGTGGTTGAATACACTTGCATCCGTCGAATCATCCGCATCGCAATGCACACAAAGCACCATGACGCCACGCTCTGCGGCTTGCCGGGCATAACCCTTCACTACCTCCACGAATTCACCGCTTTGCTTTTTTATGTACTGAACGGGCAAAACTTCAATCTGTCCACTGCATTCAAATGCTACTGCTTCGAAAGAGCGTTGGATAACGCTTTCCAAAAATCGTTCATCCGTGGCGCCTTCCGTGGCGAATCCTATGATGATTTGCTTATTCATTGATTGCCCTGATTGCGTTCTCGGTATCGGCAGTTTCCAAATATCTGATGACTTCCGACGCTGTAAGCTTCCTTTCCGAATCGGAAACGGGATAAAGCGACATCTGCTTGTACGCCGTGGACACCGGGCTCATCCTGGATATTTTTATTTTGATCCTACGACCGTCTACGTTCATTATCAGCGAATGGAGCTTCGACAACCACACGCCGACATTGCTATCGTCTCCCCATTGAAGCACCTGGCTGACGAATACCGGTGAATGGGTATTGACAATGACCTGACGCAATAGAGCCCGCGGGTCAGTGAAATCCACGCTCAAATCCTTGAGCAATTGAACCATGGCTTTCATGCGGAAAGGGTGAATGCCGTTTTCAGGCTCTTCAAAGCAAAGCAAGCCTGTGTGCTTGTCGTCGTATTGAAGGATGCAGAGCGCCAACAGGCGTAAAGTACCCTCGGAAAGTACTCGCGAGGAAAACTCCTTGCCGTCTTCCTCCTTTACTTTGATGATGAACTGCCGGTTTACATTATCATCGTAGACGTTCACTTCCGTGAAGCTCGGCAGGAAGCTGTTGAGCTTGCGCGAGATTTCCTTCAAGGTGTATTGATCGGATTGCTTGATGCGATACAAAGCTGCCGCCAGGTTCTTGCCTCCCGGTGTGATCGTGTCTCGCAGTCCGACATCCTTCCGGGTCGGTTCACGCAGATCTTCCGGACTGAGTTGCAGGAACTTCCAATCCCGCATTTCTTCTTTTGCGGCAAAAGCATGGGGAAAATCCACGGAATTGATCCCGCTCAGGACAGTTTGCGCGACGGCGTTTGCGGGGGTTGCTTTCCCGCCCTGCTTACCATCCTGTCGGATCCTGATTGTCGTGATACCATTTTGTTGTTCAGTTTCAATAAAGGGTTTCTTCGAACCGCCTGCCTTTGGAATGCGCCAGAGCGGCTTTGCCGTCTCGGGCAGAAGTTTGGCCCATTCGTCGTTCTTAGTATCGATCTTCTCCAGACTCTCATGCTTCACAACGAGATCATCGATGCCCAAATCATTGGGTTTCCTTGCAATAACGAGCCTGTAGCGCAAGCGCGTATTGTTCAGTGTAGCTTCACCGCCCCAATTGTCGCTGACTTTGCGGTTTACCAGCATCTCTACCGTAAAATCCATCTCCGGGGCATACCAATTCTCACCGTATTGGGTAAACAATTCACCGGGATTCCCGCGTTGCTCGCTGAAGGCCGTTTTCATATCCGTTTCGGCCAGGCGTGAGAGCAACTGCAGCGCATCGAACAGATTGCTTTTGCCTGATGCATTCGCACCGGCCACTACGGTCAACGGAGTAAAAGTCATCCCGAAATCGTGAAACGACTTAAAACCGCTAATTCTTATGCTGGTTATCATGTTACCCGCCTCTATCATCGGACCGAATCAGTTCGGGAAAGACTTCCCTTCGTTGCGCCCGCAATATTTGCAGGCCTTTGCCGCGGGACGTTCATACCGCTTCGACCATTACTGAGTTGATTATACAATAGATCTAGAAGGGCGTCATTGCCCACTTCTCCAGGCATTCGGCGAAGTCGGGGGGAATGAGCGTCGCCTGTCCCGAGAAGCGGACGCACACCATGTTGAGAACGAGCGTTGTGCACAGAACGGGCGGGGGGTTCTCCCCCGGACTTTCCTCGGGGCAATCAGGCGCCAGGTAGATCTCCTGCGCCATGGAAAGGCTCCTGCGGCGCAGCCAACGGACCGCGGTCCGTATCTCCAACCGTTCGTCGTAGTGCGCCGGGCGCCTGTATTTGCAGGTCGCCTCCACAACGGCCAGGTGTAATTCCCGTTCCATAAGCCGTTTGTATGGATATCCGAGGTCTTTGAGGAACGTTTCGCGGGCAAGCTCGAATAGATGGTAGTAGTTCCCGTGGTAGACCGCCTGCCCGAGATCGACTTCGAAAAGCGGTACACGAATATACGTACTGTGCCACCTGGCGGGGAATTCACTCCCCTTTTCCATTCCACTCATTGATTCACTCCTTCGTTCGCCGTACGAAAACCGTTTTTCCACTCCGAAATCGTCTTTTCCACCCTGAAGACGTCATATCGCTTGGGGTTTCTCGCCATGTATGTTAAAAATAATCAAGACACAATCAACTTAATCTAACATCGCAATATACTCAGAGGTAGTCTAATTTGAAAAGCACTACGGGATATAGACGTCCTCATAGAAAGAGGCAGAACACAAAAGATACCGGAGATACGCGGTGTCCCGCTCCTCCGTTTGCGTTCCACATTCATCCCAGGCTCCAGTCCATTCTGGATAAGATCGGCGTTCCCGAAGCAATGCCGTTCGTTCCCGATCCGTTCCAGGTGGAGGCGCTCGAAACCCTGGAAAGTTCGGATGTGCTGGTGACCGCTCCCACGGGGGCGGGCAAAACCTACATAGCCGTCGAGGCCATCAGGAAGGTTTACGGAGGGGGTGGGAAGTGCTGGTACGCATCCCCTCTGAAGGCGCTCTCGAACGCCAAGTACGAGGAGTTTTCGGCCGAGTTCGACGCCGGCAACGTGGGGATTCTCACGGGCGACCGCAAGGAGAACACCCACGCGCCCATCATAGTCGGCACCACGGAGATACTGCGCAACCAACTCTACGACACCATGCACCGGGGGGAGAACCTCGACGTCGACCTGGTGGTCCTGGACGAAGCCCATTACCTCGGCGACGAGGACCGGGGGGTCGTGTGGGAGGAAGTGCTCATATACCTGCCCCCGCGCGTGCAGGTGCTGCTCCTTTCGGCCACCATCCGCAACGCTCAGCAGATCTGCGACTGGCTGGCCTGGCTCCGTAAGCGCCCGTGCCGCTGGGTGGCGGAGAACGAGCGGCCCGTTCCCCTGTACCCGCTCTTCCTGTTTCCGACCGGGGACTTGACCCCCCTGTCGTCCCGGCGCGGACTTTTCCCGAAAGTCCGGATGTTCGACCCCAGGTCCATTTCGAAGCAGGATTATCCCAACGTTTCCAGCGTCCTGGAAGCGCTTCGGCAGGCGAACCTGCTGCCGGCGATTTTTTTCCTCAAGTCGCGGGCCGATTGCGAAAAGGCCATCGCCATGTGCCGTCCTCGCCCGGAGCCGAAAGGACAGAAGGATTCGAAGGGCTTTCACCGCACCCTGAACAGGCTGCTGCAGCAGTACCCCTTTCTGCGCAACCACCAGCAACTGGATATCCTCAGGCGCTCCCGCGTCGGCGCTCACCACGGAGGCCAGCTCCCGCACTGGAAGCTGCTCCTGGAGAAGCTCATGCAGGGAGGCCACCTGGACGCCATCTTCTCCACATCCACGGTGGCCGCGGGGGTCAACTTCCCCGCTCGCACGGTCGTGGTGCCCCAGAGCGACCGGTTCAACGGGAAGGAATTCGTGTCGCTCTCCGCGACGAACCTCCTGCAGATGACGGGAAGAGCCGGACGGCGCGGCATGGATGAAATCGGGTTCGTGCTGGTGCTGCCCGGCCGTTACCAGGACCCCCAACTCGTCAACGACCTGCTCCATTCTCCGGCGGACCCCATCGTCAGCCAGATCAAGATCAACTTCTCCATGGTTCTCAACCTGCTGCTCTCCCATACGCCGGAAGAGATAAAGACGCTTTTCGGGGCGTCGCTCGCCACGTTCCAGAACCTGGACGAGGAGGCCGGCATAGCGCAGGAACTGCAGGAGATCAAGGAGGAGCTGGAAGACTGGACCCCCGAGATGGCGTGCGAGTCCATGGAGCGCCTGACCGATGTCCGGCCCGAGTACATGCTCCTCAGCGACCGGATTCATAAGGCGCGCAAGTCGTTGAGACGGCAGGCCGATTCCTGTTCGCACCAGAATCTTCTGGCCCCCGGCAGGCTGTTCCTGAGCCGGCGCGGCACTCCCTACCTGGCGCTGGCGGAGCCGCGCTGGGAGGAGGATAGCGTAGAAGCGGTCCGTCTCGCTTTCCCGTTGCGTTTCCGGCGGGGACGCATTAGGATTCACCTGATGCCGCTTCGCCGCATCCGGGAGATCGGAGAGAAGATAGAATCGATACCGGATACGGACGACCGGGAGGGATGGGACGCGCTGGTGAAGAGCGTGGGAGCGGAGCCGTTCCGGCCGGCCGCCATGGAGCCTTCCATGGAGGAGTTGCTCCCCATGGACACGACGGCGAGAGAGCTTACCGACCTCACGTTGAAGAGGGCGTCCCTGCCCTGCGCGGAATGCGGGCTCTTCGGACCGTGCCGGAAGACGACGGGCCACCCGTTCTCCCACCTGGTGCAGCGTTACTTCGAGTACTGCTCGCGGGTCAAGACGGTCCAGGACGAACTCTGGCGCTCCTTCCTGCACCACTTCGTGCTGCTGCGGGAGGAAGGCTACGTCGACGCCGAAGGCAAACTCACGGAAGACGGCATGTGGGCGTCGAAGCTGCGGCTCGATCAACCCCTGCTCATATCCGAGGGAATCCGCAAGGGGGTCTTTCCCAACGACGACCCGGCGCTCCTTGCCGCCCTTATCGCCGCTTTCGTCATGGACAGGGACCGTCCGGGCGACGCTCAGCTCTCCACGCTGATCTGGCGATATCCGGATATCGCCAAACCGTTTTTCAAGATGCTCCAAAGCCTTCAGCCCCTCAGGGACCACCTCCAGGCGGCGGGCTTCACCACCCCCCCTCTCCCGTTCTGGGCGCTGGTTACGGTTTACCACTGGGCGCTGGGGGAGAGTTGGGATTTTGTAAGGAATATCTCGGCCATGGATGAAGGCGATCTCGCCATGGTGATTTTGCGGACTGCCGACCACCTTCGGCAGATCGAGTCGCTGTCCGAAACGCATCCCCGGCTGGCGGCATCGGCGCGTAAGGGTATCGAAATGATTCTTCGCGAACCCGTGCTGGTCACTTGATCCCGGGATGCACGCCCCCTGAGGCGGATGAGTAGCCACACACATGCCGCGTATCGGTATTATGTCGGATATACATGGAAATCAGGAGGCACTGGAGGCGGTCTTACGCTCGCTCGATAGTGACGGGGCCGAATACGTGGTCCACCTCGGGGACCTGGTGGGATACAACGCCAATCCGCGGGAATGCGTCAGGATACTCCAATCCAACGGGATCATATCCATTCTGGGCAACCACGACCTGGCCGCCCTGAATCCCCAAATGGCGGAATCGTTCAACGTGCTCGCCCACAAGGCGCTGAGCTACGTCATGGACCAGCTCCAGGCGCCGCACTTCCGCTTCCTTCAAAACCTGCCGCGCACGGAGGTCCTTTGGGACAGGTACCTCCTTTGCCACGGCTCTCCGGAAAACATCGAAGCATACATCGTCAATCTTTTTCAGGCTAAACGAACCTTTAACCTCATTCGAAAGTGCTACGTCGGCATCCGCGTTTGTTTTTTCGGCCACACCCACGTTCAAAAGCTCTGGAGCCTTAACCGGTTGGGAAAAGTCTCCGCCCTTTCGCTCTCATCCTCTCCAGTCCAGCTCGACCAGGAAATGATTCACCTCATCAATCCGGGAAGTGTCGGTCAACCGCGCCAGGGGGACAGCAGGGCTCACTACTGCCTCTTCGACTCCGATAACGAAACGGTCCAGTTCAAAGCAGTCCCGTACGATATCCGGAAAGCCCAGCAGAAGATCCTCGAGGCCAAACTACCCGCCTATCTGGCAGAACGTTTACAGGATGGAATCTAAGAAAGGGAATCGCCATGTTCGGAATGAAGCAAGCAAAACTCAAAGACGGAACGATGATTACCCTGAGGCCGATGACAACCGATGACGGTGAAGCGCTCTATCGCTTCTTCCAGACCCTTCCGGACGACCTGCTGATGTTCATCAGGCACAACGTCAAGGACCGAAGGGTCATCCAGGAGTGGACCGAACGGGTCAATTACGGCAGGGTCCTGCCTTTGCTGGCGCTGGCGGGAAATGAGATCATCGGAGACGCCACTTTGCACCGGGTGCCCCACGGGTGGAAGCGCCATATCGGGAGAGTGCGGATGGTGGTTTCACCTCGGTTTCAGGACCAGGGGCTGGCCACGCTCCTGCTGAATGAACTCGTGGAACTTGCTTCCGAGTTCGGGCTGGAAAAGCTTTGGGCGGAGATACCGCTCGATTCCGTCGGGGCGATCCGCGCCTGCCGCAATGCCGGTTTTGCGTGCAAAGCGGTGATCGAGGGATTGGTCAAGAACACGAAGAACCAGAACCTCGATGTGCTTATCATGGTCTGCGACGTGGCGGGCTACTTCGACCGGCGCTGGTCCAGGGGCAGGGGGACCGAATAGAGCGCGGCATCAAGAGCGGCGCCTTGCGGCCGGACACGGAGGGACTCCGGCGCGACCGGCGGGCGGATACGGATGCTTTCTTCATCCGCGGATGTTTCGGGCGGGCATGGAAAAAGACGAGTGAAGAAGACCTGAAGACAAGCAGGCAGGGGTTTCGCGGAGACCTGAACACGCCCGGATGCTCAGTGAAAAAGATCGTTTGCGTGCGCCTGCAACGTTCGCGGATGAGCCGCGCCTTCACTCTCGCGACTCAGGGAATGATCTCTCCCGCTCCGAACTCGGGAAAGGTCCGGAACAGGTCGGCCTGGACTTCGGTTGCGTCCCGGTAGCGCCTGGTCCAGTCCTTTTCCAGGCATCGGAGAATGATCGATTCGAGCGCTTCCGGCAGTTCGGGCGCCAAATTCCTCGGGCGTTCGGGATTGACCTCGAGGATGAGGTCCATGAGTTGTTTTTCGTTGTCGTCGTAAAACGGGAGGCATTCGGTCGCGAAGGCGTACAGTATGACGCCCAGGGCCCATACGTCGCCTGCGAGGCGACTTTCCCCCATGATCTGCTCGGGAGCCATGTACGGGCGGGAGCCTATGATCGTGTTGCTGATGCTTCGCCTGCTGAGGTCCTTTCCGGTGCCGAAGTCGAGGAGTTTCACGTCTCCCGAAGGTGTGATGATGATGTTCTCCGGCTTGATGTCCCGATGCATTATCCTGTTGCGATGCGCAAAGGCCACCACGTCCAGCAATTCCCGGAACGCCTTCTCTTTCGATACGCTGTCCAGGCCATGGTCCAGGAGTTCCTGCAACATCCTGCCCTCGACGTATTCCTGGATGAGGATGGCCTTCTCGTCCTCCTTGACGATTTCGATCAACTGAACCGCGTTGGGATGCCCTATCAGCCGTTTCAGTATGGCGGCCTCCCTCAGGAACCGGGTATTCATCTTCTTGCTGAGCGGGATTTTGGCTACCGCATGGTTCTCCCCATCCTTTTCCCTGACGAGCCACACCTCGCCGAAGCTCCCGATTCCCAGGCGGCGTACGCGTTCCCACTTGCCGGCTATTGCCGCCGTCGGGTCATGGACGGCCTCCGCGGCGCCGCTACCGGACCTCAGAGGACGCAACGCCCGCCGTATCCGGCGCCGGATGCCGGACCATACGGATTTCCCTCCATCCTGCAGCGTGGCGGCCATGTCCGGAGTGTGCACAACCCCCGCGCGCCCCACGGCCTGTCCCCATTCCAGCATTACGTAAAGCCGGGGAGCGAAACTCTCGTAGTCCAGCGGCAGCACCCAGTAATCGTCGGCGCCGGCCTGGAGATACTCCTTCACCTTGCGGGCAAGCTCACGGGGAATCAGGACGAGCAGCGGAGCGGGAATGCGAAGCGCCCGTTTGAAGCGGCGAATCAACTGATCGGGTCTTTGCAGGCCGGCATCCACCCGAAAGACCACCATGCGCGCAATCTCCTCCCGCAGGAAGGTCTCGGCATCCTCGAATCGGGATACCTCCCTGGACGGCACGTCCACCTCGAATTGCGAGAGCAGATCGCGGATGATGCCGCTCTCCTCGGAAGTGAGATTGAAGAACAAAACGCTCGTGGAGGTCATTTTCGAGTCCTTGTAATCGGGGTGTTTTCGAGTTGCGAGTTGCGGGTTACGGGTTGCGGGTTGCGGGTTGCGCGTTCGAATCCTCGTCAGCCGTGGGCGTAGATCGTGTTTCGGGTTGCTTTCGCGTTGCGAGTTGCGAGTTGCGGGTTACGGGTTGCGCGATCGAATCCTCGTCAGCCGTGAGCGTAGATCGTGTTTCGGGTTGCCTTCGGGTTACGGGTTGCGCGTTCGCATCCTCGTCAGCCGTGGGCGTAGATCGGGTTGCGGGTTCGAGTCCCCCGTGAGTCGTGGGGGAATTCTCTCATGGCGCAGGGTTATCCCACGGGAGTAACGCTTACTGAACTCTTCAGACCGAAAAAAAAACGGAAGCGGCTGGAAGCCGCTTCCGATATCATTTCGCATGCTTTCAGTCACACAACGGCCGGGCGGGACGCCCTGCCGAATTGAAACGGTGAAATGAAGCATTCGGGCGGGTGGGGGCATGCCCCCACCCGGTAGAGGATCTTAGCAAGGTTCGCTACTTCGCGAGTTCCGGCGCCGGGGCTTTCTCGCCCTCCATAACGGGGCGCTTGGTTACCAGGCTGACCACGATAGCGGCGGACAGCACGACTCCGGAGAGATAGAACGCCATGTCCAGCTTTCCGGTTATATCCTTGATGTATCCGGCTGCCTGAGGCACGAAGAAGGCGATACCCCAGCCGATGAACACCAGGCCGTAGTTGAAGCCCATGTTCTTGGGACCGAAGAAGTCAGCGGTGAAAGCCGGCATGAGCGAAAGACCGCCGCCGTACTGCCAGTAGGCGATACCCACCGCGAGGAAGAGCAGGAACACGCTTCCCGACGCCATGATGGTCGGCATAAGGAAGAGGCAGATAGCGGAAACGATGCCGTTGAGGAGGTAGGCATTGGATCTGCCGATCTTATCGGAGTAGAAGCCGGTTCCAATACGGCCCGAAGCGTTGACCAGACCGCCGTAGGACGCCAGCAACCAGGCGTTGGCCGCGAAGAAGGCTATGCCTTTAGCGGCGGTGCTGAGCATTGGGGCGGCATTACCGATGATAAGAAGACCCGACTGCGAAGAGCCGATGAACATGAAGACGAGCGCATAAAACTGCACGGTCTTGACCATATCGCCGGCCGCCCAGTCCACGGTGGTGAGGGCCGGTTTCTTAGCAGCCGCCGCGGTGGTCGATGCGGGAGGACCAGGGGGAACATATCCCGGAGGAGGCACATCAAGAAGTTGCCCGGCAATCAACACGACTATGGCGAAAAGGGTGCCGAGGGCATAGAAGCTTCCGGAAATACCGTAGGTCCTGATGAGATATTCTCCCAGAGGCGCGATGTACAGGGCCGCTCCTCCGTACCCGCCGACCACCAGTCCGACGATGAGACCACGCTTGTGGGGTCCGAACCACTTCACGGCCGCGGGAGTGGGCGCGGCGTAGCCGATACCCATACCGATACCGCCGAGAATTCCGAAGCCGATGACAAGGCCGGTGTAGCTTTTCATTGCGCCGGCGATGATGCAGCCCAGCGCCACGCAAAGGCCGCCGATCGTGGCTCCCACCTTGGGTCCGAATTTATCCTGAATCCGGCCGCCCGGAATCATGAAAAGGGCGAAGACAACGCCGCAAATCGCGAAAGCCCAGGTGGCCTGAGCATCGTTCAGGTACGTCCATCCCGCGTTAAGCCCCGACATCGCCATTCCGGCGGCTTTCGTTGGGTCGGTCTTCGAGTAAAGAAGAGCGGCCTTCCAAACACTCCAGGCGTAAAGAATGCCCAAGCAGAGATTGATAGCCGTACCCGCGAAAGTGACTACCCACGCTTTTCCTGGAACTTTCTCCTCTGCTGCTGCCATTTTTACCTCCTAAGGCTACAAAGATTCATCAATAGAATAGCAAGAAAAAAGCCGTCACATCAGATTATGAAATCTGAAATCTGGTATTCCCGGATTAGTTCATTTTCGAGAAAGGCATCCATATCCGGCACAGATGCAACGACAGTCCCCGGACGTCAACCATTCTGATAGACCCGGCAACGGAAGGCCGTGTTCCCGCCATGGGGGCGGAGTAAAGGCGCCGGCCAACATCAAGTTTTGCCGGACACATGCCGAATCGAACTTGCAATACACTGAAGATGACAAACTACAGATGACAATGAAGCGGCAATCGTATGAGAGAACTAATGAGCAACCAGATCAGCATAGGTGGAACGAGCAACAGTGCGTTCGAATGACTACAGCAACAGGCAGATAATTGAATGCGATAAAACAACCAAACAGCAAGTAAGTTACCTTAAGTTTGCTTCAGGCCGCCCGGTCAGAGGGGCCGTACCCCGCAACATCGGAAGCCTCCGAAGGCAACCATTACGAGGACATCAACAGGATCTCGCGCTTCCACCTCCTTTCCTCACTTGTCGTATCCGCCTCCTTTCGCCAGGGTTTCGTCCCATCAAACGTAAGCATTGTATTTGTTTATGTCACACCAAAACATGACTGTCAAGGAAAAATCTTATTATTTTAAATTGTTACGAATTGCACAATGTACCCAAGCCGCTGTGATCACTTCTCAAATGGTTTCAAATGGATATGCGCCACCTCCGGCTTCAGGAAGAAGCGGCTCTCCTGGACTTTCTTCTCCAGATGCCCGACCGTAATGATGAGCTTATGCGCGGAATCAAAACTGGTGAGGCTCTTCACCGCCGCCAGGGTCACCAACACGTCGATGCAGACGGCGCAGGCGATCTCGCCGCTCGCGTTCACCCCTATGAGATCGACGGGACGGTCGGCGATGCGCGGGGGCATGTAGTTCGCCACCGGGGCCAGTCCCATGCAACGAAGCCGTTCATAGAGGCGGCACTGGAGGGTCCCGGCGATGGAGCGCTCACTTCGAAACTGCTTTGGAATCTCGCGCCATGCCGATTCCAGTTCACTTTTCCACGATTCGAAATCCAGCGGAGGGCTCTCGTGCAACTCCACACTCCTTCACAACCGAAACAGGCGCGGTTCATAACGTAGACGGTTCAACGGCAGGACGGCGTTCCCCCCCGCCGGACCGATTCATCGATCGCCTTTCTTTCCTCGCTGCAAACTGCCTCCGAAGCAGGCGACGAAGTGGTTGACCGGGGCGTCCAGGGCGCGGGCGACGGGC